>JBAZRT010000064.1:0-2603 GCA_041662765.1 Parcubacteria group bacterium | reverse complement strand
GCTAGGCGGACACTGGAACTCCTATCGTCATTCACTATTAGTGAAAAATTTGCTATTATGAGTGCAGGTAAAATAAACACAAAAAACTAGAGGAGGTGAGTATATGGGTATAAAATCAACATCAGACATATTTTTCATTTTTTCCGTATCGGCGGTATTGATGGCTTTCTTGAGCTGGGCGCTCAAGCCTGATACGTTGTGGCTTGCGTCGACGCAGTGGCTTTTGATCGCGATCACGGTTGGAGTTTGGGGATTGTATTTGCGTCTAAGGGATATTCATGAAGAAAAAGCGGTTGCAAAAAACGGAAACGGGAAGAAGAAAAAATAATCTTGTGGTTGTTTGGTTTCTAAGGCTAAGCCTTAGCAGCGGCGAAGGCTTAGCCTTAGAACAAATAATATGGAGAAGTTCATTGAGTGGTGGATCAAAAAATTTATTTGGGTGTTTTTGCCTTTTTACGCGATATATAAACTTGGCGGAGAACTCTTGCGGGATATTTTTGCGAGCAAAAGATAAGGGTTTGCTATTTTGGCGCATTTCTTTGTTGCAAGCTGCGGTGCTCAACGCTGCATACTGAAAGATACGGCTTATTTCGCTCCTCACTTGCGCCTCGAACTGCACTCAAAATGGCAAACCCCTTTATTGTTAGTAAATATAAATGCCCGTATTTTCAGAAAAAGTCATCCATATCGTCTCCAAGATTCCCAAAGGAAAAACTTTGACGTATAAAGGTGTTGCGGCGCGCGCCGGCAACGCAAAAGCATCCCGCGCGGTGGGAAATATTTTGAATAGATATTATCGCGAGTGCGTCAAACTTGAAAAACTGACGATTCCGTGCCATCGCGTCATCCGATCAGATGGCCGAATAGGCGGTTATGCGAAAGGTGAAAGAGAAAAAAGAAAATTGCTCAAAAAAGAAAAAGCCCCGATATAGCCGGGGCTTTTTTGCTGTTTGAATGTTATTTCACTGACTCAACAAACTTGGAAAAATGTTCTGGATGATTGTTTGCCATTTCAGAGAGAACTTTTCGGTCAACTTCAACTTTCTTGTCGGCCATTTTCTTGATGAATGCGCTATACTTCTCGCCATGCATGCGAAGGGCTGCATTGAGACGCAATATCCAAAGACGCCGGAAGGTCCTTTTCTTCACTCGGCGGTCGCGATAGGCGTATTTGCCGGCTTTGAGCAGAGCTTCCTTGGCGGCGCGAAAAGCAGATTTTCGGTGCCACATGAAGCCTTTGGCGGCTTTCAAAACTTTTTTTCTTCTTTTGGAGGCGGCTACGCCGCGTTTGACTCGTGACATTTTTTTCGGTGATTATTTGAAATTAATTTCCGTACGGCAGGTTGAGCATGATATTCGCTGCGTCGGTTTTGAAAACAACGGAATCGCTTCGCTTGGAGCGGGTCGCTTTTCCTGTTTCGCGCGCATTGAAATGTCCCTGTCCGGTTTCTCGGCGCATGAGTTTCTTTTTCGCGGTGATCTTGACTCTCTTGGCTGCGGCTTTGCGGGTTTTCAATTTAGGCATAATATTTTTTAGGCTGGTATGATTATAACATTGAATCCTCCGGGGAATCTTTTTATCTCTTGTTCGAGTTTATTGGGAACAGAAATTGATTTTACGAAGTTTTCAAGGGTTTCTCTCGCGAGCGGCTGGTGGGCTTTTTCACGGCCTTTGAGCCGGATCTCGATCTTTACCTTGTTTCCGGCGGACAAAAACTTCTCAGCTTGTTTTTGGCGCACTTCGATATCATGATCATCTGTCTTGAGTCCGATGCGAAGCCCTTTGATCTCGGTCTTTTTCTGATTGGCTTTTTGCTGCTGATCTTCTTTGGCTTTTTGATACTGATATTTTCCGTAATCAATGATCTTCACGACCGGCGGTTTGCTATTCGGAACAATTTCAACGAGATCCAATTCTTTTTCTTTGGCCATCTGAAGCGCTTGCTCCGTGGGAACAACGCCGACCTGCTGGCCGGTGTCATCGATCAGTCTGACGGGGGATATTCTGATGTTCTCATTGATACGGACTCGCGGTCCGCGAAATTCCTGCGGACGGCGGCGAAAAAATCTTCTTCTGATATGTTTTTTGTTATGTGGTTATTTTTTGTGGAGATGGGGAGAATCGAACTCCCGTCCAAATTCGCGGCTCAAAAAATACTCTACAAGCATAGTTTATTTGTTTTTTGAGACTTGGCAAGTAGAAAATAAACAAAACCTTGAAAAGTCTTTTCCGAGCAATGTTCACCGGTTGTTTCGGAAAAGAACAAACGGCAGATCCCAATGAATGACACCGGATACTACCTATTGGGAGTCAGTAGTCCGATGGCTATCGCGATTTAGGCAATAGCGGAGGCGTAAGCAGGTTGAAACGCCGAAGCGAATGTCTGCTTAACCTTTGAAAATAAGTTTGCACTTATGATCTTGGCATAAATTTTTGCGAGGTTCACGCCTTGCTCGGCTTGCATATTTTGAGAGTACAAATTGTCGAAACCAGTCATCCCCAAGTTTGTATCCAAAAAAATACAAGATACAAATTTCGGAATGCTAAACGCGGTCTTTGAGCGCTCGCGATATTTTTCGCTGCGCTTCTTTCTTTTTTAGTA
>JBAZRT010000063.1:0-2739 GCA_041662765.1 Parcubacteria group bacterium | reverse complement strand
GCGCCAGGTAAAAAGAACTCCGGAAAAAATCGCAGCGAGAAACGCCTCTGGACCCCGCCATTCAAAACCAAATGGCGTAAAGACGATAACAACACTTGAAAAAATACCAACATAGAAAGTATAAAGCTGCCAGTTTTTGAGACGGGCGGTGATCAGAAATTTGCTCAATACCGCTTCTCCCGCGAGAAGAGCATATCCTCCAAGAGCGAAAAATATCCACATAAATTTTGTTTTGATTTATTATTTCAATGGAAATGGTTTGGAGCAGCATTATTTGCGAGTGAGCATGGTTTTTGCCCGCATGGGCGGGCAAAATCACGAGCAAATTCTGCAACGAACGAGTTCGCTGGAACTCGCGAGTGGTGATTCAAAGCATTTATATTGAAAAGGGCTATAATTCGAGCTGATTATTCTTGCAAATTTTGGCGTATTCCCACGCACTCGGACGGATTTTCCGCTCCATCGTTTTGTAGTCAACTTCCACCAGCCCGAACCGCGGCCAAAAACCCTTGTCCCATTCGAAATTGTCGAGCAGAGACCAATGGAAATATCCTCGCACATCCACCCCTTCCTGAATCGCCTTGTGAACGCAGATCAAATGGTCTTTGATGAACTTTTCCCGCTTCATATCCCCAACATCGGCAATTCCATTTTCGGTAATATAGATAGGCAGATTGTATTTTTTGAGATCTTTTAGGATATGATAGATTCCCTCTGGAAAAATTTCCCAACCAAGATCGGAAACAGATTCGTTTTTATTTTTTCTTTTTCCCGGAAACTTTATGAGGTTATGAAAGTAATATTGAACGGCCAGAAAATCATTTCGCCATCTTGTCATATTCCAAAATTTATCCACAGCAAAATACTTGAATATCCTGACTGTAGCTCTGTCTAAGAAGGAGTTGCTTTTATATGGCTCCAGATATGGAACAATGTTTGAGAAACTGACTTTCGTTTTTGGAAAAACATTATGAATTATTTTATAGCTTTGATTATGCGCCCTGGAAAGATTTCTATAAACTCTTAAAACTGACAGCGTATTTTTCTTTTGGGGCGGCCAATCGCCTTTTGTATATGAATTAGCAATCACTGAGGTCGGCTCGTTGAGAGTTATCCAAAAATTTACGCACTCCCCAAGATTTTCAGCAATATATTTCACATAACGAGTGAAATATATAGGAAATTTTTTATTTTCTGGTCCTCCAATTGCCGAAAGCCAATTTGGATTCGTCCAGTGCCACAGCGTCACGAACGGCTCCATGCCCCGCTCGCGGATGGCTTCGATGACTTCTCGATAGTGTTCAATCTCTTTTTCATCGAATCTTCCTTCTTCCGGTTCAATGCGAGACCATTCAATGGAAAAACGATAGGCGTTGTGTCCCAAAGATTTGGCAATATCAAGGTCTTTTTCATAGCGATCGTAGTGATCGCAAGCGCGGCCGGAAATATAATTTTGCGGATCGAACATTTCCGGAAATTTCTTTTGCTGCCATTCCTCCCATTTCGTTTTGGCCTCGCGCGCAAGCCGCTTGGCATTTTTCTTTTCCCACTCCGTCCAATCATTTTTCGTCCCACCCTCAACCTGATACGCCGATGTCGCCGCTCCCCACAAAAAACCTTCAGGAAATTTGAGAATTTTGTTTTTCATTTGTTTTCATTTTATCAGCTTGAACGAGTTTCTGCCAATTTGTTTTTTTGACGCAAATAACATAAAATGAGAGACATATATATGACTGAAGATAAAAACAAAAAACCGGAGTTTCACGAGATTCACGGCGCACATGAGGAAGAAGTGCGACGGGTGCTTTCGAAAATGAAGCATGAGTCCGAAGAACAGCAGACGGCCGTTTTTGCCGCAGCTTTGGGATTGCCCTATATCGACCTCAACATTTTCCCAATCGATCCTGAGACTCTCCGCACTCTCAAGAAAGAAGACGCCCAAAAATATTCTGTCGCTTGCCTTCAGCGCGCCGGAAAAAACATCAGCCTCGCTTCTCCCAATCCGGAAAACCCCGACCTGCAAAAATTTGTTGAGACGCTGAAGCAGGATGAAGGTTTCACAATCAAATTTTTTGTCTGTTCCCAAAGCGGACTTCAAAAGTCGATCGAAAAATACAAGCATATTGCGCTCATTGAAAGCCTAGAGGAATTGCGCCTTACTTTGACAGGCTCCGATCTCGAAGAATTTGAAAAAAAACTCAAAGATGTTATTGATCTCAAAAAAAGGATCACCGAAATTCCAACAACCGAAGTTTTGAACATTGTTGTCGCAGGAGCAGTCAAGATGGAAGCCAGTGATATTCACTTTGAACCCCAGCAGGACGGGATCCGTCTTCGCTACCGCCTCGACGGAGTTCTTCAAAATATCACTGTCATCCCCGCTCAGTCGTATCATTTCATAATGTCGCGCGTGAAAGTGCTTTCGGGAATGAAGATCAACATTCGCGACATCTCTCAAGACGGAAGATTCTCGATCGGTCTTGATGGAAAAGAAATTGATGTTCGTGTTTCGATCCTTCCCGGAAATTTTGGAGAAAACATTGTGATGCGACTACTGAACCAAGAATCAGTCGCCTTGAATTTCGAAGATTTGGGACTGCGCGGACTCGCCTACGACAAGCTTATTGAAGAAATGAAAGACCCGAACGGGATGATCCTCAACACCGGACCGACGGGCAGTGGAAAAACAACGACCCTCTATGCAGCGATAAACCAGCTAAACACGCCGGAAACAAAAAT
>JBAZRT010000062.1:0-2838 GCA_041662765.1 Parcubacteria group bacterium | reverse complement strand
ATTTCAAGGGTGGATAATTTTCAGGAAAAAGAATCTCAAAACAATGCTGTCAGCGGAGAGGTTGTTGTCAAAAGCAAAGACGAGGCAAGAAAAGTTCTCAACGACGTTGAAAGTCTGATGAATTCGGCGGAAGAAGATACTCCGGCCGAAGATCAGATCAATAAGCAATAATTATAATTTTTTAAAAAATAATCATGAAAAAAACAAAAATCATTTCGGTTTTGATGAGTGGCTTTCTGGTTTTTTCTTTTGCTCAATTTGCCGCAGCCAAAACGGTTAAAAACGCAGTTATCAAGGAAATCAGTTCCAGCGCGAAAACCTTGGAGGCGGTAAAAAGCGGAAAGACATATACCGTGAGTGCAGGGAGCGCGAAAATCGTGAGGGGAAGCTCTGGAGAGAAAAAGATTAAATTTTCCAAATTGAAAAAAGGCGACGTGATAAAGATAGAGGGGTCTTTCGACGGTGAAAGCGTGACTGCCACAAGAATCCGTGATTTGAGTTATAACGATAAAAAAATCGCTATTTTTTACGGAGTTATCGGTTCACTCACTGAAAGCACGAAGACCTTCAAAATGGATACGCTTGGCCGAGGAGAGCAAACTGTCGCTGTTCTTGATTCGACCGATATTGAGGATGAAGATAGCGATGACATAGACTTTTCGGATTTGAAAGAGGATGACAAAGTGATGGTTCGAGGAAAATGGAGCGACAAAAACAACACAATCACAAAAACAGAGTGGGTCGAGGTTTTGGATGACAGTGATTATGATGATTTGGATGATTAGACAAAAAAAGATGATTTTTTTCAAACTGCGGAAGCGAGAGGATTCGAACCCCTGGTGCCTTTCGACACACAGTCTTTCCAGGACTGCCGTTTAAGCCGCTCACGCACGCTTCCTCGTTTTCATTTTTAAATATTTTTTGATTCTTTCTTTTTGATATGAATTACTAAAATCAATTTCCTTTTCATATCTCAACACTTCAGGTTCTCTATAGAGAAAGATATTGTAACCGCCGGAGCTTACTTTTGGATTAAAATTCAATCTTTCCAATATTTTCTTTACAAAATTCAGCAAAGGAACCGATTTGTTAGTGAAGCATAAGCCAATATTAAATGATTTGCAACCGTTACTCATGTGTCGATGATAATAGACCCCCCCGTCGGTATCAACAAGACCCCGAAGACAACTTTTCGAAAATTCTAAATTTCTCTTTATCCATGAAGGCACATCTACTTGATTTTTTACTTTGCTGCCTTTTTTTATTCCATTCTTCTCAAGAAAATCCACAAGATTCGCAGACGAAACAACCAGTCTTATCACATTCTTGCTTTTAGGAGAGGAGAGCTTGTATATTACCGGTTTAATATCAAAAAGATTTTCAATTATTTTTTTAACTTTACGAGAATATCCCCTGTCATTTTTTTTGTTAAGTGTAATCGTGATTTGAGAAGCATTGCTAATCCCGCCATCTCCCAAAAATATTCCAATGAGCTCAGATAATTCAGAAGATTTATGAGGAATTTTAATAATCTTTCGCAAGTTGCAATTTTGATATAATTCTGGAAATAATTTTCTCTTTAATTGTGATTTTTTTCCGCCTTTTTTTCTGCCTTCCATGGTTCCTGGTCCGCCATACTTTTCTGCTGTTGCCCTGCCCCCATTTTTGGCAGCCTTTTCAAGGCTCCAATAATCAGAAAGGATCTCAAATGGGGGAATGTATATCTTTTCTTCAGATATTTTTAGTAGCTTTTTCAGGGCTATTTCTGACATATTGTATTTTTCTCTTTTCCAGTCCGACAATGTTCTTTGAGAAATATCCAGTTTTTTTGCAATCTCAAGCCAGCTGAATCGATTCGATTCATGAAAATCAATCAATATTTTGCATTGCATCCCTTTTTTGAATTTTACCCTTGGCATGTTGTATAAAGTATAACACGTCAATATATTATACACAACTATGCCATATCTCCAATAAATCCGGAATAGCCTATCATAAAGCTAAAATCAAGCTTTTCGGCTTGATTTTAGCTATTGGTCTGTCGTTTGCCAACCTTATTTCTCCATCTTCGCGATCTCGATCATTGTTTTGATCGCCGTGTCGGGATTGAGAGAAATTGAATCGATTTTTTCTTCAACAAGGAATTTGGCGAAATCCAGAAAATCCGATGGTGCCTGGCCGCAAATGCCAACCTTCCGGCGTGATTTGTGAGCTTTCACAATCACTTGCCGGATCAATTCTTTCACAGCCTCATTGCGTTCATCATAGACATGCGCTACTTTCGCACTGTCGCGGTCCACACCAAGCGTGAGCTGGGTGAGATCGTTCGATCCGATCGAGAACCCGTCAAAAATTTTCGAAAATTCGCTGGCAAGGATCACATTTGAAGGAATTTCGCACATGACGTAGACCTGAAGACCGTTTTGACCGCGCTTCAAACCGTACTTTTCCATCTCAGCCATGACTTTTTTTCCCTCTTCGATTGTGCGGCAAAACGGGATCATTGCTTTCATATTCGTGAGACCCATGACATCGCGCACTTTTTTGAAAGCAAGACACTCAAGGCGGAATCCTTCCTTGTAGTCTTCATCATAATATCTTGAGGCTCCCCGCCAACCGATCATCGGATTTTCTTCAGCCGGTTCAAAAGCTTTTCCGCCGATGAGGGTTGCATATTCGTTCGTTTTGAAGTCGCTCATCCGCACAATCACATCCTTCGGGAAAAAGGCCGCGCAAATTCTTCCAATCCCTTCCGCCAGTTTTTCCACAAAGAAGTCTTCTTTGCTTTTATATCCCCGCGTCATTTCGTTTATTTTTTTCTTTTCTTCTTTGTCTTTC
>JBAZRT010000061.1:0-3066 GCA_041662765.1 Parcubacteria group bacterium | reverse complement strand
AAGACATTGCCCAATGCCTTCTAGCCGGACTTATCGCGGCCACGCACAATTTCCAAAGCAAAAAAACGACTCCTCAAACATTTCTCGCTGCCTCGTGGCTGATCGAAAAAGGCGCCGACCAGCAAGAGGTTGTGAGAAATATTTTCAAGACCCATTCTTTTTCTTTTATGAAGCTTTGGGGAAGAGTGATGGCGCGCCTCCAATGGAATGAGAAGCTCAAAATTGCCTGGTCAACGCTTTCGCTTGAAGATTTTGTCCAAAGCCGGACAAAACCCGCAGAATTGCCGCTCGTTCTTGAAAAAGTGAAGGACAATTTTTCAGCCGGAAAATATTTCGCGATCCTTTATTCGGAAACGCTCGGCCGAAGCGTCGCGCTGGTGAGAAACAATGATTCCGAATCATTGAAGAATATCCAAAAAATTCTGGGTGGCGAGATCAAAGACAATTATATGGAAGTGATCTTTGAAGGGAAAAACATCCTCGAAGCAGAAAAGGAACTGCTGGAAAAGCTAAAAGTATAAGCTTGCCGCGCCAAGAAGATTGGCTTTGTTCCCAAGAGAAGAAATCGCGAATTTGTAATTCGCTTTTTTGTTTATGCAATTTTTTTGAGCGATCGAGATTGCTCTTTTCACAAATTGTTTCTGTTCCGATATGCCTCCTCCGAAGATCAGCACCTCCGGATCAAGGATGTTTAGAAGATTGGATATTCCAACACCCAAAACATCTTCGGCCTGCACTAAAACTTTTTTAGCCGCTAATTCACCCTTCTTCGCTCTCTCAAAGACTTCCTTCGCTGTGATCTTTTTACCACCTAAAATAGCGTAGAATTTTTCAATACCTCTTCCAGCTGCCAACTGTTCCCATTGATGCCAGTTTTTTTCAAAATACACTTTTGAGCGTCCTACTTCAAGCGCCGAAAAGTGGACTCCCCGATAATTTTCTCCTTTTATTATGAAGCCGCCTCCTATTCCGGTTCCCAAAGTTAGTGTCAAAACGCTTTGCTTGCCTTTGCCCTGCCCGAAATAATATTCGCCTAGCGAAAAACACCTCCCGTCATTTTCTGCACGTACAGAAAAACCGCCTTTTTCCAAAAATTTCCAGCTGAATGTATTGACTCCAAAGCAAGGCATGCTTTCGCCGATGGTTTTTTTTGATGGATCGACAATATCGGATGTTGAGATCGCAATCTTTTTCGTCTTGAAAGCATCACGAGCCGTTTGAGAATAAGAAAGAAGGACTTCTCTTATAGCTTTTTCTTTTCGCGGATTTTTTTCTTCTTCAACCTCAAGAAATTTGAACTTATCGCCGGCAATTTCCACGACCGCCTTCAAAATTTTTGTTCCCCCGATGTCAAAACAAATAATTTTCATATCATTGATTGTTATTTATTATTATTTTTGCAGTGTCCCACATCGCGCTTTCTCCTTTTTGGGTTTTGAGCCAATACCACCACTCCGCCCCCCAAAGATAGGCTTCGGAAAAATTTGTTTTTTGGGCATAAACAATGATATCCTCCAGCTTTTGCGGACTCATTGATTTGTACTGCTCATCAATACTCATTTCACTGAGCCATTTTGGTCCCCACGGCTCGCCTTGAAGCTCCGAGATGATGACATTTTTTTGGTTGGCAAAAACTTTGATGAAAAGCGCCTTGATGCGGAAAAAATTGGGTCCGAGCGGGTAGTTGAAATATCCAAGCTGAAGTTTGTATATAGTCCGATAGAGAGTCGTTCCAAAAATGTCCGACCGCTTGGCGGCCTGATACCAAATACTCAGCTCCCCGCTGTCCGTCACCATCAACGGCCGCGACGGATCAAGGAGTTTGGCTTGAGCAACTTCGCGGGAAACCAGGTCCCCGTCAATTGCCTGCGCCGGACAATCGCCAAAAGGAAGGAACGGTTCGTTTTCCGCCTGCCATATTTCGATATTGTCAAAATTTTTGTATCTTTCAACCAACGCCTTTTCATAGAGAAGAAGCGCCTCCTCTCTTTTGCCCTTGTCGTCCATATAGAAACTCGGGATGAAACATTCCGGCCAACGCGGCACTTTGATGCCAAAAGCCAAAATGACTTTCACATTCCTTTTTTGGGCTTCCTCGATCAGCCAGTCCGTTTCAGAAAAATCATATACCCCCCTATCTCTTTCAACTTCATTCCAATAGCTGGCAAGACGAACTCTTTTTATCGCCAATCCGTCCAAAATGTCCAAATAGGCTTTTTGCCAATCCAGGCCAAGGCTTTTCGCAAAAACAGGCGAATAGGAAATACCCAGCTTCATATTTTCGTTATGGTTTGCCACCGGCCAGTTGAAAGCAACCAGCAAAACTACAACGAGAAGAGCAACCGCAAGAAGCAGCATGCCGAGTGTTTTCAAGAGATAGTGGAAAAAATTTTTCATATTTTTCAGCTGACAAGAACCGTGCCCAAAACTACCAAAATTACGCCAACGCATTTCAGAAAAACATTGAGCAGTGTAAATCGTTCAATAAATATTTTTTTCCAGTAAAAACTCATGGTTACCGACAAAATAAAAGTGAGAAGATACTGGACTGAAACCAGCGCATTCACGATCACAACGCTTCCCAAAAAAATCGCATAGTGGATCAAAATTGTCCCCGTTCCGGCAACCGTTTTGGCCGCGACTGACCCGAAAAAGTTTTTGAGATGATCTTTTCTTTTTCCTTTTTTGAAACTGGCGAAGACTTTTTCGCGAAAAGACGGCAGGAGCAATGACAGGATCGCCGCCGCGGTGATACCCATACGGCTTATGACATATCCGCTCACGAAATTTTGATGATTGTAGGAGTATTTCAGAACGACAAAAGAAAGCGCCGCCAAAGTACCCGCCAGAACCGTTTTTTTCCAACTGGAGAAAAAGGATTTTTCGTAGTGCTTGAAGGAAATCAGCGTGCCTCCAACAATCAAAAGGATTACTCCCAATAAGGCATTGGGAGTAATTTTGTCATCAAGAAAAACGCGAGCAAGAAAGACCGTTGAAAGGGTCATCACCGCTCCGAAGAGAACATACACCCGCACGGCCGAAGAAACCAAAAGCGATTGGAAAAGA
>JBAZRT010000060.1:0-3193 GCA_041662765.1 Parcubacteria group bacterium | reverse complement strand
TGAAAATAAAGAGAACCGAAGAAAAAGGATTTTTAGGAACGACAAGCGCGGAATATACTTTCACAAAGCTGAAAGACGGTGAACCGGAGCGAGATTTCGAAAAAGAAGTGCTGAAAGGAATTTTCGGCCCCGTAAAAGCTGACGCTAACGGGGCAAGCTCCGAGAAAGAAAAAAAATTGAGCGATCTCAAAAACAAATTTTACAAAACTCTTCAGGCAGTCAAAAGCCAGCTCTATGAGAATGTGACGCAAAAAGGCTATTATGCCAAAAATCCGCGCGCGGTGTTTGGAATGTGGATTGTTATTGCGATTGTAGGCGGGGGAATATTGACGGGATTGTTTGGCGCGATTCAAGGCGGCTGGGGTGTTTTTAGCGGTATCGTCTCGGGAATAATTATGCTGATTTTTGGCTATTTGATGCCGGCGGTGACCAAAAAAGGCGCCGAGCTCAAGGAAAATATTTTGGGGTTCAAAGATTTTCTCTCGGTAACGGAGACGGATCGGCTGAAATTTCACAACGCGCCCGAAAAAAATCCGGAAATGTTTGAAAAATTTTTGCCCTATGCGATGGTTTTGGGAGTGGAGAATGAATGGGCGAAGCAATTTGAGGGAATATACAACCAGCAGCCCTCTTGGTATGAAGACTCATCGGGAAGGATGTTCAACGCCATGATTCTCGGCAATATGATTTCTGATTTCAACAGCAGCGCAATGACGGCGATGGCCAGCCAGCCATCTTCCGCGGCCGGAGGCGGGTCGGGATTTTCTGGCGGCGGAGGCGGAGGCGGTTTTGGCGGCGGAGGCGGAGGGTCTTGGTAGCTCGTATTTTTTTGAAATTTATAAAAATAATAAAATGAAAATTATCAACCACCTCATCAAGCTAAAAACGGTTGCGACGCTGGATTTCATCGACATCACCGACAAAGTAAAATCGAAACTGAAAAAAGCGGGAATCAAGAGGGGCGTGATCAATATTCAAAGCCTTCATACCACGATGGCAGTCATTGTGCAGGAAGGGGAGCCGCTGCTTATCACGGATCTCAAAAAAGTTTTGGAAAAAGTTGCGCCGCGGACGACGAAATATATGCATGACAATTTTGATATCCGCACTGTCAATATGAATTCCAACGAGCCGATCAACGGCCATTCGCACTGCAAAGCCATGTTTCTTACCACCAGTTCTTTCTTGAATATAATCAACGGGAAATTGCAGCTTGGACAATGGCAAAGAATTTTTGCTGTTGAGCTTGACAAAGCGCGGCCGCGCCAGATCGCTCTTCAAATAATAGGGGAATAAGAGCCTTGACAAGTATGTTTTTTTGTGCGTAAATATAAGTAGCGAGCAACGATTGTTTAATATTGGCTATAAAATATCTTTTCGGGGGTGGTGTCATGAGTTGGGGAGGAGCGTCGATGTATATTGATGAAGAAACGGGAGTTTTGCTGCTTCCAGCGGAGGTCTCTGAGGAGGAGCTAGCTGTTTGGGAAAAAATGCTCCAAAAAATAAAGAAAATGGAAGATTCTTCCAAAACAATTCATTGAGGGGGAAATAGAGTGAAATTTTAAAAATTCAATGTTTGTTGCCTTATAACCCCGACGAACCTGTCGGGGTAAAATTTTGACAAAAATGAATCCCGTACAACAGGTTAATATACAACATAATATATTCGTGAGTTTATCTGTTGTACGGGATGAAAAGAATATGCTATTATTTCAGTAGTAGAAAAAGATATATGCTGAATTCAAAAAGATTATACATCGTCATTGGTCTTTTTTTTGTTTTGGCTCTGCTTGAATTTTTTTCGTTCAACCGGCAGGCCAGTTTTTCGCATGGTACGGGAGATGTTTCGCAAAACTTTGAAATAAGGTCCGGCGAGGGAGTACAAGAGATCGGACAAAAGCTTGCGGACGCGCAAATCGTGAAAAGCAAATACTATTTTGATTACTATATTTGGAAAACAGGGAGCAAGGGAAAAATTCAAGCCGGGGAATATGAACTCAAGGGGACGATGACGATTCCGGAGATCGTCCAAGTTTTGTCAGTAGGAGAAGTTATTTCAAATGAAGTGAAAGTCACTTTTCCGGAAGGAATAAGCGCGAAGGAAATGGCGGAAATTTTGAAAAAGAAAGATTTCGCTGCGGACGAGTTTTTGAGCAAATCGAGTTGCGGATGCGGAGTGAATACGGACTACGAATTTCTCAAAGACAGGCCGGGAGGAGGGAATCTGGAAGGATTTTTGTTTCCCGACACTTACACTTTTTTCAAAGATGCCAGTACGGTGAGCATCATCAATCGGATACTTCTCAACTTTGACGAGAAACTCACGCCGAAGATGAGAGAAGATATTCAAAGCCAAGGAAAAAGTGTTTTTGATGTCGTCACGATGGCGAGTATCCTCGAAAAGGAAGTAAAGACGGCGGACGACATGAAGATTGCGAGCGGAATATTTTGGGACAGGATCGGAATGGGTATGCCGCTTCAAAGTTGCGCAACGATTGCCTATGTTCTTGGGACGGAGAAGAAACAATACTCATATGACGATACGCGTACGCCATCACCATACAATACCTACATCAACAAGGGTTTGCCTCCCGGACCGATCGACAATCCCGGGATGAACTCGCTTCTTGCGGCGATATACCCCGTAAAAACGGACTATAACTATTTTCTCACCGATCCGGCAACGGGAAAGACCATTTTTTCGAAAACCCTCGAAGAACATACCGCCAACAAGGCAAAATACGGGTTATAGAAAGAAGCCCTTGACAGGAATTTCAGGAAATTATAATATGAGGAAGCGAATATTTTCCGAAACAAAAATAAGTATTTTGAGCCATTTATGAATATGACAATCAAAAATTCAAGAAAAAGAAGCGGATGACCCTTGCCTTGAGTTTTGATTGACTCAAATCCGCTTCAGTCGAAGCGGTTTTTTAGTCCATGTGCGAAGATGTTGGTTAGCAAGATTTGTCGCTCAACATTTCCGCGCTTGGAGAGAACCTTGAAAATTGAAACGAGATATCATGTTATTTTTACTGAACGCCGTGGCGCGGGAGAAATAAGAATATGCATGATTTCTAATAGTAGGTTAGGCAATTAGCGATTGCTAATTGCTGGCTATTGTCCGTCTCTTTCGAGAGACGAGACAAATTGCGATAGAGCGGTAAAATATCCGGCCTCGATTTTTTCGTAA
>JBAZRT010000059.1:0-3302 GCA_041662765.1 Parcubacteria group bacterium | reverse complement strand
GCGGGGATGGCTGGATTTGTTTTTGTCCCGCTTGGAAAATTGATCGGTTTCGCTCCCTATGTCCTGCTCAAGTTTGAATTGGCGGTTGTTCAGTGGCTTGCGAACATTTCATGGTCGTCGATTGAGATCAAAAATTTCGGCTGGATCCATATGTCGGCTTATTATTTGATTTTGGTTTTGGTGTTATACTATTTCAAAAGAAAAGATAAAAAAAATTATCTGGCCGGTAAATGAAAAATAAATTTTACTATTTCGCGATTGCCGTTCTTCTGATTTTTTTCGCATATTTTTCCTATCAAATATTCTTGGAGGCCAAATCCCTACAGGTTGTTTTTCTTGATGTCGGACAAGGAGACTCGATCTTGATCCAGAAAGGAATGAAGCAGATCTTGATTGACGGCGGATCGAATGGAAAAACGGAACTGGCAGAGCTTGGAAAATATCTTCCCTATTCCGACGACGAAATCGAACTTGTGATTGCGACGCATCCGGACAGGGATCATATCGGCGGTCTTGTTGATGTGGCGAGGAATTTCAAAATCGGCAAAGTCATCGCGACCGCTGCCGAAAAAGACACGGCTGTTTTCAAGGAATGGAAAGATATTCGGGAATATAATAGAATTGAGACACTTGGGGCGATCAAGGGCGACGAAATAAATTTTTACGGGTCAAAAATTCGGATCATTTCCCCCGGGTCTTCGGTTGATGCTGCGGCTGGAGACGCCAACAATAAATCCGTTGTTACAAGATTCGATTTCGGGGACAATTCCTTTCTTTTCACGGGCGATATCGAAGCGCCGGCGGAGAAGGAAATTCTTGCGAGCGGAGAAAATGTCGACGTTGATTTTTTGAAAGTAGCTCATCACGGATCGAAATATTCCTCAAGCGAAGAATTTCTGGACGCGGCGAGCCCGGAAACAGCCGTCATCTCTGTTGGCGCGGACAATTCATACGGCCATCCGCACGAGGAAACACTTGAAAAATTAAGGTCGAGAAATATAAATATTTTGAGGACGGACGAAAAGGGAGACATAAAGTTCGAGTGTAAAATTAAAAGTGAAAAATGCAAAATTGTATATTAAATTTTCAATTTTCAATTTCTAATTTCCAGTCAATTTTCAATGATTCAATTTTCAATTTTCAAAAATAGATTTCTTATTTTTTTTCTCGGCTTGGCACCAGTTTTTTTTGTAGCAGTCTTGTTGATATTTGCCAATCGTGAAAATAGGAAAGATTTATTTGTTGAAAAAAAACTACAGAATAATTTAGTTGAAAACAGCGACGGCGATAAGATTGTTCCCAAGAAGCTAGTCAAAATCCTCTTTGTCGGGGATATAATGCTTGACCGTTATGTCCGGGAGGCGGTGGGCAAATACGGGAAAGGAAACTATGATTATGTTTTCGATCAGATCAGAGACAAGTTGGCCGGATATGATCTTGTCGTCGGGAATCTCGAAGGGCCGATCACGGACAAGAGTTCAGTGAGCGTTGGGACGGCGATGGATGATAAAATAAATCTTGTTTTTTCATTCGATCCGGCGGTGGCGAAATCGCTTGCGGGAAATAATATAAAACTCGTGGATCTTGGAAACAACCATATCCTCAATCAAGGCGAGGACGGACTTATTCAAACGAAAAAATATTTGGATGAAGCGGGGGTTCGATATTTCGGCGATACGGGAGGAAACGAACAAGAATTTTTAATCAAAAATGTTGAAGGAACGAAAATCGGTTTTGTGAATTACAATTACTCCGTGGGTGGCAGTTTTGAAAAAGCGATCAAAGATATTGAAGCGGTGAAAAAGAAATCGGACATTGTTGTCGTTTGTCCTCATTGGGGCACGGAATACAAAGTTGGCGACCCCGGGCAGAAGATCAGATCCGAAGCGTATGAATTGATAGACGCGGGCGCGGATGCGATCATCGGCGGCCATCCGCATGTTGTCCAATCCAGCGAGGACTATAAAGGCAAAAAAATATATTATTCGCTCGGAAATTTCATCTTCGACCAGTATTTTCAAAAAGAAACGATGGAAGGACTGGGAGTGGAAGTTTTGATTAAACCGGATTTGACAATGGAATTTAGCAAGTTGAAATTTGAGATGACGAAACGGGGACAAACTATTTTTAAGGCTAAACCTTAAAAATCAAGAATTTATTCGAAGTTAAAAAAGGCTTGACTTTGGGAAAGCTAAAAAAACCGTATATAAGCCTTATTTCACAATTGTTTCACAGACGATTGACACCGCAGTTTTTTTGTGATAAAATAGACAATTGCAGCGGTGCGTTGCAATAAATTGAATATAAAATAGTACCTATAAAATTCTCCGGGGAGGGAAGAGGTGAAGAAAATTATTTTCGCGATTGTGGGAGCCGCATTGTTATTTTTCGGCGCAGTTGATTATATCGATTACGCGGCCGGAGCATTTATGAATTATAACCGTTCCCTGCTGATTGCGGGTCTTGTGATCTTGGCGGTTGTCGGAGTACTACATCTGCGGGACTGGTTGCACGATCGGTTCCTACGGAAGTCAAATTTGCCGTTTGTGGCGCTGGCCATTGCCGTCTTCGGTGCCACTGACGTCTGCGCTGCGGGGATACACGACGTGTTGATCCCGCCGGATGTGACGCCGATGGTGCGGAATCCTTTCGCGCCGACTGGTACGGAGGTCTGGATTGCCATAGGGATCTTCGTGGTCGTTGGCATGGCCTGTCTCTTGGCCCAAAAATTTCTCCGCGGTCGCGAAGATCGTCCGCAAAGCAAGGAGGTGATCGTTTGAAAGCTCTGGCTAATCGGAATTATATTCCCGAAGAACTGGTTATCCTCGGATTCTGTGGCCTCTGTGCGGCCACGCTGTTCTTTTACTGGGTCTTCGGCATTGCGCCGATCTAGACCCCAAGCCGGCCCGTTTGCAGCTTCTTGCGAACGGTGCCGGTTTTTTTTGCCAAAAATCTTTTTCTCTGCTATTATATCCTTGTTAGCGGGAAGCGCTAATATTTTTATAATCAAATAATTTTCAAAAATATGGAAAAACATTTCAAAGACGAACGGACGCTAGTGGTGATCAAGCCCGATGGCGTGCAGAGATCGCTGGTTGGAGAAATCATCAAAAGATTTGAGCAGATCGGTCTCAAATTATTGGCGATCAAAATGATCGTTCCGGAAGTGGAATTTATCGACAAGCATTATACTCTTGATCCAGAATGGCGGCGGGTGACAGGTGAAAAGACTATCGAAAGCTATATTAAAAAGGGCCTTAAGCCGCCTTCAGATGATCCATTTGCGATCACGGAAGTGATTT
>JBAZRT010000058.1:0-3413 GCA_041662765.1 Parcubacteria group bacterium | reverse complement strand
TTTTCGTCACCTGAGGTATGGGAGGCGGAACCGGAACGGGGGGAGCGCCAATTGTCGCTGAAGTTGCCAAAGAAGCCGGAGCTCTTACTATCGCTGTCGTAACCAAGCCATTCAGTTTTGAAGGGGCGCAAAGAAAAGCGATCTCTGCTGAAGGCCTTGAGAATCTGAAAGACAGAGTGGATGCCCTCATTACCATATCCAATGATCGCTTGCTTCAGATAATCGACAGGAAGACAACGCTGATAAACGCATTTAGGGTAGTCGATGACGTTCTTCGGCAAGGCGTACAGGGAATTTCAGATCTGATTTCGAAGCCTGGCATAGTCAATGTCGACTTTGCTGATGTGAAAGCTATCCTCCAAGATTCGGGCAGTGCCCTCATGGGAATTGGAACGGGAGCGGGTGAAAACAGAGCATCGGAAGCGGCCAAGGCGGCAATCAATAGCCCCTTGCTTGAATTTTCGATTGATGGTGCGAAAGGTATTCTCTTCAATGTCAGTGGCGGTCCGGACATGACGATGCTTGAGATCAACGAAGCGGCGAATGTGATCACTGAAAGCATTGATCCGAACGCCAAGGTCATCTTTGGAGCTTCTGTTGATGAATCAGCGAAGAAGGGGGAACTTATGATCACAGTGGTTGCGGCCGGATTTGACGCGGAAGCAGTGAGTGAATTGTCATCAGTTTCTTCACCGATTTCAGCGCCCAGGGAGCAAAAGAGCATGAATGAAGATTCGCTGATGATGGCGACTCCTTCGCTAGCCGAAGAAAAACCCAAATTTATCATTGAAGAAAAGGTCTCAGCAAAGCCAAAAAGGCAGATCAACTTCGAGTCAAAAACAAGTTCGATCGGCGAAGAAGAGGAAGAAGAACTGGAAATTCCGGCATTCATCCGTAGAAAAATGAAGAAGTAGGATTGACCTGTGGATAACTCAAAATTTTGCGATAAAAAGGCCCGCTTGACGGGCTTTTTGCTTGTGGTAAAATAATGACTACTACCACAACATATAGTATGAAAAGGGGATTCTTCGAATCACCCTTATTAATTCTCGAAAAAAAGAATCAAGAATATGCTCTGTCCTTTTTGCAATCATCCGGAAACAAAAGTGATTGATTCGCGTGAGACTGGAGACGGGAAAGTGATCCGCCGCCGCCGGGGATGTTTGAAATGTGAAAAGCGCTTCAGCACGTATGAACAGTTGGAGCTCTTGAATTTTGTGGTCGTGAAAAAAGACGGACGCAAAGAAGAGTATAAAAGAGATAAGCTTGAAAAAGGAATGCGGCGCGCGCTCGAGAAAAGGCCGGTCGATGACAAAAAAATCGAAGAAGCGATCGATGAGATCGAATACAAGCTTCAGCTGGATCGGGATTGCGAAGTGCCGGCGAAGGAGATAGGAAGATTGGTTCTCGAAAAATTGAAAGACCTGGACGACGTGGCATATCTCAGATTCGCGTCGGTCTACAAGGGTTTCGGCAGCGCGGACATTTTCAAAAAAGAAGCAGAGAAGTTGATGGAAACCTAAAAAATTTTCAATTTACAATGATCAATTTACAATCAATTTTCAATAACTAAATTTTCAATTAAACGTCGGACAATGGGTACTTGAAAATTGTGAAATTGTAAATTCAATGAAAATGGGAAATTGATAATTGAAAATTATAATTAATTTCGGGGGTGAAAACAAAAATGATCGCAGTCAAACGAGGCCAGAAGATGGTCAAAAAAGAAGGAGGATTTCGAAACCGCATCACGCGGGTGGTTAAGCGTGACGGGCGGGTTGTGAAGTTCGAACAAGAAAAAATCACCAAAGCGGTGATGAAGGCTTTCGCGGAAACGAATGAAGGGACGCAAAAAGACGCCCAAAAAGTGACGGACAAAATCGTCCGGCTTCTCAACAAGAACTATCAAAAGGGCAATGTGCCGGAAATTGAAGAAATCCAGGATCTTGTGGAGCGTGTTTTGATGATCCTTGATTTTGAAGAAACGGCCAAAGCGTATATTCTCTATCGCGAACAGCACAGGAAGATCCGCGAATCAGAGGAATCACTCAAAGAAGCGGTGGACCTGGTCGACAAATATATCAAAGAGATCGACTGGCAAGTGAAGGAAAATGCCAATATGGCCTATTCACTTCAAGGGCTCAACAATTATATTTCTTCGATTGTGAGCTCGAAATATTGGCTCAACAGGGTTTATTCAAAATCTATTCGGGATGCGCATGATGAAGGAGACTTTCACATTCACGATCTCGACAAGATTGCCGCTTATTGCTGCGGGTGGGATCTCCAAGACCTCTTGAGGCGCGGATTCACAGGAGTTCCCGGGAAAATTGCCTGCAAGCCGCCCAAACACCTGCGCACAGCCATTGGCCAAATCGTGAATTTCTTTTACACTCTTCAGGGAGAAGTGGCCGGCGCGGAAGCTTTTTCAAGTTTTGATACGCTTCTTGCTCCATTTGTGCGATACGACGGACTTTCCTACAAAGAGGTGAAACAGTGCATGCAGGAATTTGTCTTCAATGTGAACGTTCCGACGCGGGTTGGCTTTCAAACGCCTTTTACGAACATAACTATGGATCTTGTGGCGCCGAAGAACATAGCCGAAGAATCGGTTATTATTGGCGGCGTTCCCCAGAAAGAAAAATATGGCGAGTTTCAGGAAGAAATGAACATGATCAACAAGGCTTTTGCCGAAGTAATGAGCGCAGGGGACGCAAGTGGACGGGTTTTCACTTTTCCGATCCCGACATACAATATCACCAAAAATTTTGACTGGAACGATGAAAATCTGAAACCGATCTGGGAGATGACGGCCAAATATGGAATCCCGTATTTTGCCAATTTTGTGAACTCGGATATGAATGTTGAGGATGCCCGTTCGATGTGCTGCCGTTTGAGGCTTGATAATCGAGAGCTATACAAACGGGGCGGAGGTCTTTTTGGCGCGAATCCTTTGACCGGTTCGATCGGTGTCGTGACCATAAACATGTCCCGCATAGGGTACCTTTCAAAAAACAAAAAAGATTTTTTTGCCCGCCTTGACCGAATGATGGATTTGGCCAAAGAAAGCCTTGAAACAAAGAGGAAACTGATCGAAGGCTTCATCAAAAAGGGTCTTTATCCCTACGCAAGATTTTATCTGGACGCCATTTACAAACGGCGCGGAGACTATTGGTCAAACCACTTTTCAACGATCGGAGTGATCGGGGTGAATGAGGCGCTTAAAAATTTTATGGACGAAACCACCGCGACTGAAAAAGGGATAAAGTTTACCGAAGAGATCCTTGTTCATATGCGCAAAAGAATGGTGGAGTATCAAAAAGAAACCGGCAATTTGTATAATCTGGAAGCAACGCCGGGCGAGGGAACGCAATACCGCCTTGCCATAAAAGACAAGAAAAAATTCCCCGATA
>JBAZRT010000057.1:0-3662 GCA_041662765.1 Parcubacteria group bacterium | reverse complement strand
AAAAGACAATCCAAATCCTTAAGGGGAACTATTTTTAGATATGGCAGAAAATATCAAACCAAACAAAATTCCGTTCACTCATCTTCATGTGCATTCGCACTATTCCCTGCTCGACGGTCTCGCTAAGATCGACGAGCTTCTTGACCGCGCCAAAGAACTCGGAATGGACTCGCTCGCTCTCACCGACCATGGGGTTCTCTATGGCGCGATCGAGTTCTATCAAAAGGCCAAAGAAAAAGGCATCAAGCCAATCATCGGCTGTGAGATGTATCTTGCGCCAAACGGCCTCGCTATGAAGCGCGCCAAAATCGACGATACGCGCCATCATTTGATCCTTTTGGCCAAGAATGAAGTGGGATACAAAAATCTTTTGAAGCTGGTTTCCATTGCTCATCTCGAAGGATTCTATTACAAGCCCCGCGTCGACAAAGAGCTTCTGAGAAAATATTCCGAAGGACTCGTTTCTCTTTCCGCCTGCGTTGAAGGTGAAGTTCCATCGCTCGTCCTCAGCGGAAAGATCGACGAAGCAGAAAAAGCAGCCCGAGAGTATGAAGATATTTTCGGCAAAGGGAATTTTTTTCTCGAACTTCAGCATCATCCGAAATTTGCGAATCAGAAAATTGCCAACGACGGTTTGATCGAAATCTCAAAAAGAACCGGGATCGGACTTGTCGCGACGACGGATATGCATTATGTCCATCCGGAAGACGCGCCTATTCAGGACATTCTCCTTTGCGTCCAAACGAACCGCAAAGTGAGCGAGCAAAACAGGATGAACTTGATGGATTTTGAACTATACATGCGCTCTCCCGAAAAGATGTTTGAAGATTTTTCCCAAATTCCGGAAGCGATCGAAAACACGATGCGCATAGCCGAAATGTGCAATCTCGAGATCGAGCTTGGGAACATCAAACTTCCCTTTTATGAAGTTCCCAAGGGATTCACGCCGGAGTCATATCTTCGCAAACTGTGCGAGAAAGGACTTGTCGAAAGATTTGGCAAGAACATAACAAAAGAACATCTGGATCGGATGGAATTTGAGCTTTCTGTCGTTGAAAAAACCGGATATGCGTCATATTTTCTGATCGTTCAGGACTTTGTGAACTGGGCAAAAGATCAGGGAATCGTCGTCGGACCGGGTCGAGGCAGCGCCGCCGGAAGTTTTGTATCATATCTCACAGGAATCACAAACATCGATCCGATAAAATACAATTTGCTTTTCGAGAGGTTTTTGAACCCGGAACGCATCTCAATGCCTGATATCGACCTCGACTTCGCCGATGCTCGCCGTGATGAAGTTTTGACTTATGTAAGAAAGAAATATGGCAATGACCACGTCGCGCAAATCATCACTTTCGGAACAATGGCCGCCCGAGCCGCCATCCGCGATGCAGGGCGCGCGCTCGGCTATCCGTACGGATTTTGCGACCAGATGGCGAAATTTATTCCGACGGGAATGTCCATTCAAGATTCGATCGCCGGCGTTTCCGAAGTTTCAAACCTGTATAGCGCCGATCCGGCCGCCAAAAAGCTTCTCGACAGCGCCTCGCGGCTCGAAGGAGTTTGCAGGCACGCCTCGATGCATGCCTGCGGAGTCGTCATTACGCCTGAGCCAGTTGTCAATTATAGCCCGCTTCAGTATATGTCCGGCGACACGGAAAATATGGTAACACAGTACTCTTCCTCGACCAAATCAAGCTACATTGAAAAAATTGGCCTTCTCAAGATGGATTTTTTGGGGCTCAAAAACCTCACTATCATTCAGCACGCCCTGAAAATAATCGAAAAAACAAAAGGCTTGAAAATCGAGATCGATGATATTCCGCTCGATGATGAAAAGTCTTATGATCTTTTGCAAAAAGCTCTCACAACCGGCGTATTCCAGCTTGAATCGGGCGGGATGAAAAGATATCTGAAACAGCTCAAGCCCACGACTTTCGAAGATGTTATTGCTATGGTCGCACTCTATCGACCTGGTCCGATGGATTGGATTCCCGATTTCATTTCAAGAAAGCACGGCCGCAAAAAGATTGAATACATCCATCCGAAACTTGAACCCATCCTCAAGAACACATATGGCGTAGCCGTCTATCAAGAGCAGATCATGCAAATTTCCCAGGCACTCGCCGGCTTTTCCCTTTCGGAAGCCGATATTTTGAGAAAAGCGGTCGGCAAAAAAATTCCGGAACTCGTCCGCCAGGAAAAAGCCAAATTTATTGATGGATGCGTGAAAAACGGAATCGATAAAAAAATAGCCGAAAAAGTTTTTGCCTTCATTGAACCGTTCGCGGGATACGGTTTCAACCGTTCGCACGCCGCCTGCTACGCGCTTATCGGATATCAGACCGCCTATCTCAAAGCCCACTATCCGACCGAATTCATGGCCGCTCTTCTCACCTCCGATCAAAATGACATTGACCGCATCGCGATTGAGATCGAAGAATGCCGCATAATGAAAAAAGAAGTCTTGCCTCCCAACGTCAATGAGAGCTTTGTCACTTTCGCGGCAATCATCAATCCCGGCGAAAAAGAAAAGATTCGATTCGGTCTCGGTGCGATCAAAAACGTTGGAAAAAATGTGGCGAACGAGATTGTTGAAGAGCGAAAGAAAAACGGAAAATACACGAGCCTCACCAATTTCATCGAGCGAATTCAAACCAAAGATCTCAACAAGAAGTCCCTTGAAAGCCTCGCAAAGTGCGGCGCACTGGAAGAACTCGGCGAACGAAACCAACTCCTTGAAAATTGCGAGAAAATTTTGAATTATTCAAAAGATTTTCAAAAAAACCAATCTTCCAACCAGGCCAGTCTTTTCGGTGAAACGGGAACTGGAATAAAAATGCCCGAGATCAGCCTCGAACCGGCCGAACCCGCGCCAAAAATGACAAGACTGAGCTGGGAGAAAGAACTTCTTGGCCTCTATGTGAGCGAACATCCGCTCGCGGAATTTCTCAATTTTTTCCGTCAGTGTTCGACGCCGATTTCGGAGATTGACGCAAGCATGGTGAACAATACCGTGACCGTTGGCGGAATCGTCGACAAAGTGAAAAAAATATTTCTGAAATCCCAGAAATCAATGGCTTTCGTCCAACTCGAAGACGCCGGCGGACAAAAAATGGAAGCGATTGTTTTTCCGAAGACTCTCGAAAAATATGAAACGCTTTGGGAGGAAGGAAATATTCTTTTGGTAACCGGAAAAATTTCGGACAAAGACGGAACGCTCAAACTCCTCGCCGACGAAGCCCGGCTTGTAAACCAGGACGAGATCGATCGATATGGAGTTCTTGAAGATCAACGAAAAAAAGATGATATTCAAAGACAAAAAGAACAAAAAATGTTTATCGCCCTTCCGCCGAACGCTTCTTCGGAACTCCTCCGCCAAATTTCGGCCGTACTCGGATCCGCTCCCGCCGGAGACTGCAAGGTATATCTCGAAATGAGCCAGGGCCGCCTCGAAACGCCATACCAGATAAACCACAATCAAAATATTTTGGATAAATTGCAGGAGATAATACCAGATATAAAAATAAGAATATTTTAAAAAAACTATCAATAACAAAAAAATCCCTCATGAAAGGGATTTTTATTCTGCTTTTGTTCAAAATGCTTGGCACTGATCTACTCTTGCCTTGCGGCTACCATCGACGCTGAAGTGCTTAACT
>JBAZRT010000056.1:0-3804 GCA_041662765.1 Parcubacteria group bacterium | reverse complement strand
ACGGGGAGCGCGGCCGAGAAAGCAATGCGCGAGGACAAGCAGTGTCCGAAAGCGGGAGAGTGCATCGTGCTGAATGACTATTATATCCGCAATCAAAATCCGCTGGTGAGGACCTTTGAAATATCGCCGGATGTGAAAGTTGTCATGCAGACATATGGCGCCGAGCAAACCGGAATCGTCAACAACAGCCAGGAAATTTCGTTTGATCAGCTGAAGAGTATATTTTCTTCCGGAGCGGAGTCGCATTTGAAAGACGCTCCGTATATAGTCGAGATCAGCAATCAGCAGATCATCAAAATAACGGAGCAATATATCCCCTAAATATTTGGACAAAAATCTTCTTCAAAAATTGAAAGACTGGCGCATGAAAACAGCTCGACGGGAAAATGTCGAGCTTTTTCGAGTCATTTCCAATCAGGCGCTCGAAGATATCGCTGAAAAAAAACCGCAAGAAAAATCCGAATTGCTTGAGGTAAAGGGAATAAAAGAAAAAAAATATGCGAAATATGGCGAAGAAATTTTGGCTATGGTGCGAGGCGCTGGAGAAGAATTCTTCGAAAGTTTCAAGGAAGAAAACAAGGTTTTCGAGGTTGGAGAATATTTGAACTTTCTCAATGAAAAACTTCTTGATGCCGAGGCGAGGATCAAAGGCGAAGTGAGCGAGGTCAAAGACAGGGGAAATTATCTTTTTTTTGATATCAAAGACAAAGAAGAAAGCATAATAAGCTGTTTTATTTGGAAGAATGATTATCAGACCAGCGGCATAAATTTGGAAGAAGGGATGGAAGTGATAATTTGGGGATATCCCAATGTATACAAACCAAGGGGGTCGCTGTCTTTTCAGACGAAGCTGATCGAACTTGTCGGCGAAGGACTCCTCAAAAAAGCCTATGAGGAATTGAAGAAAAAATTGGAAAACGAAGGATTGTTTGCGCCGGAAAGGAAAAAAACATTGCCAAAGTATGTTCAAAAAATCGGTCTTATCACGTCGCATCAAGGCGCGGCAATTGGAGATTTTATTTCGAATGTCGGAAATTATGGCTACAAAATAAAGTTCTATGACTCCCGCGTGGAAGGGAAGCAAGCGTTTTTTGATCTCGCTCGCGGCATGAAATGGTTCAACAAAAATTTTCCGGATTTGGACGCCTTGGTTTTGGTTCGCGGAGGAGGGAGCCTTGAAAGTCTGCAGGCCTTCAACACGGAAGTGCTGGTTCGCGAGATTGCCGGATCGAAAATTCCGGTGCTGGCTGGGATCGGGCATGAGCAAGACGTCACCCTTGCGGCGCTTGCGGCGGACAAAATGGTCTCAACGCCAACGGCCGCGGCGCTCGAAATTCGCCGGCCGTGGGACGAGGCGATTCACGGTCTGGAAAGCAGAGAAAAATATATTCTGAACACATTTCAAAATATTATCATTGAAAACAAAAATGTTGTTCTCGAAGCTGAACGGACTTTGTCCGGGATACTCGCAGATATTTTTGAAAGATTCCGACGGGCGAGGGAAAGGCTCAAGAACAATTTGGTAAAAATAAAAATGACGATCGATCAGGACAGAAGCTATCTTTCAAACGCCGGAAAGAAATTGTCGACCAATTTTGAGCGGCTGTTCTCGAATTTTGTGAACCTCATCAAATCAATGGCCGAAAAAATCGCCCTTCATGATCCGGAGAGGCAATTGAAGTTGGGATATAGTCTTGTCAGTCTTCGCGGAAGAATAGTCCGGAGCGTGAAAGATGTTCGAGTCGGGGATGAAGTTGACGTGAAAATGAGTGATGGAGAATTGAGATCTAAAATATTAAATAAAAACTATGCAAAAAGAAAGTAATCTCACCCAGTCTCTCAAGAAGCTGGAGGAAATCGTCGAGTGGTTCGAAAGTCAGCAGGAAGTCGACGTCGAAAAGGGTCTTGAAAAAGTGAAAGAAGGCGCGGCGCTTATCAAAGCTTCGAAAGAGCGCCTGAAAAAAGTCGAAAATGAATTTGAGGAAGTGAAAAAAGATCTGGAAAAAGAAGTTGAGTAGCAAAAAATGCAAAAGCAAATCGTTCTCAAAAACGAAAAAGTTGAATACAGTTTGAGAGAAAGCGCGCGGGCAAGATGCCTCAGGGTCACAATATACCCGGGAGGGGAGCTCGCGGCGACTCTTCCGCGGAACTTCAGTTTGGAACAACTGGAAAATTTTTTGCGCCAAAAGGCGGATTGGATCTTGCGCAAGATGAATTTGGCGCGCAAAAGAAAGCCGAGCCTTCTTTTGCCCAAAGCCAGCCGGCGGGAATACTTGTTGAGAAAAAAAGAGGCAATTGCATTGATCAAAAAGAAAACCGAGCAATTTGGAGCGATATACAACCTATATCCCGCCAGAATTTCCATTCGCAACCAAAAAACGAGATGGGGAAGCTGCTCCCGGAAGGGGAATCTCAACTTCAACTATAGGATCGTTCACCTGCCGGAAAAATATCAAGATTATGTCGTTGCTCACGAGCTTTGTCACTTGAAAGAATTCAATCATTCGAAAAGATTTTGGGATCTGATCGAAGAAACAATTTCGGATTGCAAAAAAATCCGAAGAGAAATCAGGAATTTATAAAATCTGATATTTCTGCTAGAATAAGCCTAGATGGAATTCAAAGAATTTGTGGAAAAAAAACATTGGTATTCTTCTTTTTGGGCCGATGTGGTCTGGGTGCTTCTTGGCGTTTTGGCGCTGCTTTTCATATTTGGTACCCAGTATGCGACGGGGGAGTTTGGTTTTTCCGCGAAGCTAGAAAAAAGTCAGATCAAAACCAACGAATCAGCAGTTGTCGATTTCAGCCAGCCCGTGGCATACAAAGCTGTTGAAAAGAATTTTGAAATTTCTCCCGAGGCGAAAATCAGTTTTGCGTGGTCGGACAACTATCAAAAACTTGAAATAAGTCCGGTCAAAACTTTCGAAGCGGAGAAAACTTATATCGTCAAAATTGATCCGCAAACCAGCTTTTCTGTCAGCAGTCTCATGGGCAAGAAAGCGGGACCGCTAAATTTGTCTTTTTCAGTTGACTCTCCTCCGGAAGTTGTTTCAATATCGCCTGCGAGCGGCGATCCGAACGTGAAAATTGATTCAAAGATAAAAGCATCTTTTGACAAGACGACGACCGGATATGATGTCAATTTCGTCGTTGAACCATTCAGCAATTTTGAAATCAGTTTCGATGATGCGCGAAAAAATTTCACAATTTCGCCAAAGGGAAATCTTGATTTCGCGCGTGATTATGCAATCAGCGTGAAGCTTGCACCAAGCTCTGCCAAACTTTCGGCCCCGCAAATGCCGGAAATATTCCGCGCCAATTTCAAGACAGAGCCTTCGCCGCCTCCACCTCCTGCGCCGGTAGAAGAAGTTGTGCTTCCCGAAGATAAGGCGGCAGGAATCATCGCGGATTCGCAAGTCGCGACGCCTGAAGCGAAAATCACAGAAGGAAAATATATCGACATCAATCTGGCCAAGCAGCAGCTCTCTATTTTTGAAAACGGGGAAAGGCTTGGAACCTACAAAGTTTCGACCGGGAAGAAAGGAATGGCAACGCCGACGGGGACATTCAAGGTGATGTCAAAAGCGGGAAGAGCCTATTCAAAAAAATATAATTTATATATGCCATACTGGATGCAATTCACGGGTCAGGGGCATGGAATTCACGAACTTCCCGAATGGAAGAACGGCTACAAAGAAGGGGCGAATCACTTGGGGATTCCGGTTTCTCACGGCTGTGTCCGTCTTGGGGTGGGTCCGGCGGCAAAAGTATATGGCTGGGCGGACACTGGAACTCCTATCGTCA
>JBAZRT010000055.1:0-3885 GCA_041662765.1 Parcubacteria group bacterium | reverse complement strand
TTCAATTTTATCTTTGATTTTTGTTTCGGACGCCATAAAATTTTCAAAACAATTATTTCAGATATTTTTGATATATCGAATTGCTGTATGTGCACCATGGATTCGGCCGCTCATCCGGATCAAGACAACACTCCATATCCATATGCCCCGGCTTGTTGCCATTCTGACTTTTTCCGGGATGATCATTTTTCTTCGCGCAAACAAGCCTGCCTCCAGCAATTTTCGCGGAAACCGGCCGCTTGGCGCTTATTCTGGGCTTGGACGGAACGGCTTTCACGGATGGCTTCGTCATTGGAATGAATTTGAGAGAGGCAACGGCTTCTTTGTATTCCGGGAAATTTTTGTTCACATCCTGCTCCGGATTGGCTATCATCTCTGTTCCGTCTTTGGCAACAGGAATAATGTTATACAGATAATTTCCCCTTTTTGTGCTGAAAAAATATGTCGGCTCGAAACAAGCGTTGTCCTTTCCAACACTCACTTTCTGAAAAGCGTTATTCTCTTCACCAATCGTCACATCCTCCGAAAACTGGCAGCTGCTCATATCTTCGGGAGCATCGTTGTTTTTTTGCATATCATTTGTTTGCTCCGCGCTCCCCGCTCTCCTTGTTGAATATATAGCAACATTAAAACCGATATAGGGATCATTTTCGCCGCTTGAATCTTTTCTGAATTTGTATATCGTTTCATAGAGGGCGTTCTTCGTTGTCGCCGTTTTGTACTGCATATTGGTCCAACTATCCGGATGTTTGATCTCAAAACCGTACCACTGGTTTCGATAGGTATCCCATCCGGAGGTATCGACCGGCTCCGAAATCGTTTCTCCAATGAATTTTTTTTCGGCCTCGCTAGGCGGCACCGACGATTCTTTGTTTCCAACATACCTCAGTTTCCCTCCTCCAAAAAGATTTCCCGCGGATTGATAATATATAATAGGCAGTCCAATGGCAAAAAAAGCGAACAGAATGAAAACCCATTCGATCGTATGCAAAATCGGCTTGTTTTTTCTGATGAAAGGATGTTTGATAAAACCAGCCAAAGTTCTGGAAATGCTTTTTGTCTTTGTTTTATTTTTTTGCATGGTCTTCAATCCCCCGATGAAATTAACTTGTTAATCGAGATAAAATTATTATACCAAATATTTCAAAAACGCAAAAATAGGGTTTTGCTTCTGTTTTTAGAAAGCATCGTTCTCAAGATCTATTTGTATTTCATCTTGAACCTGGCCAAAATGACCGAGCATATCAGCGGGCTGACATTTGTCCAAAGGATAATGTGATCCGGCTTGTATATTCCGTAAAGAATGATAAACGCCGACTGAAGAAACAAGATAGCCACAAAATATCCCGATAAATCCCTGGTTTGCTTCGTTTTCCAGCTTTTATACACCTGGGGCAATAGTCGAATCGTGTTCAGAATTCCCGCCACAATGCCAAGAAAAGTCACCATTTGTATTTTTGCTAAGTATTATTTTTTTCATTATAGCACAAAAAAACACCTATCAAGGTGCTTTTTGCTTATACACAACCCTCTTATTCCAAATCTTTCTTCATCTTCTCAAAGTCTTCTTTGTTCACTTCCCCTTTGGCGTAGCGTTCTTTGAGTATCTCCAGGGCGTTGTTTTCTCTGTGCTTGTTTTCTCCGTGATCATGTCCGCAGCAGCCGCGCCCTGAAACGCCGCGCACCAAAGCGAAAATCGCCCAAATGACAAGCCCCCAAAAGATAAGCATAAATATCCAGCCAAAGCCGAACCCAAATCCTCCCATATGTCCAAATGAATTCCACATCATATATTTGATTTAACTGTTATTTGTTCTGCCTACTACTACGTTTTAGACAGCTGATAATTTCAGCGGAGCGAACAAAAAAAAGACCCAATTATTTTGGGTATCTTTTGTAAAGTTATTGCAAGCTTTTGCGGTTGCCCTGCGCTAATAGTCTATAACGACTCCTCTAGTGGCGGACAGGCATGCGGGTTCTTACTCAGATAAATCGGAGGTCTCAACCGTCCCAGTAGTAAAAGCTGATGCTTTACTACGGGATAAATATCTCCCTAGATAAGGAAGTGTTGCGAGGAAGATTTAAGTATCTATTTTGGCCTACCCGAAATAATTTTCCACCGCAAATTCGAACTGCTTCAAAAACAATTCCTTGAAATACGAAATATTGCTCTGCTCATAAAAGAGCAGTACCACCTTTTTGTATTCCATTTCATCCATACTTCGATAGGAAAGAGGACAAGAATCAAAGGATTGGAAAATCGCATTGCCAATCAAACGGCTCGTGCGTTTGTTGCCATCCACAAACGGTTGGATATAGGCAATGAGGAGCATCAGGATAATGGCTTTTTCAAAAACATCCTTCGTCTCATTGACCAGCTTGCAGGTTTTTTCCAAGGCTTCTTTAATTTGAAATTCATTGTCCAGCGGTTTGTAATTTGTGCCCGTTATTCCCACCAGACTTTTTCTCAAATTCTTTGCCACATTCAAGCCATCCACCAACAGGGAATGGATATTTTCAATTTTGGGGACAGATAAGGATTGAAATTCCTTTTTATTGCTGCCAATATATTCCAAGGCTTTTTTATGATTGAGAATCATAGTCGCCTCTTCTTTGGAGTGCCCTGCCGCCTCTTCTTGGTTCTTGATAAGCTGTTCAGTTTCAAGCAAGCTATAGGTGTTTCCTTCTATCTTTGAAGACTTCCAGCTGAAATCAATGTTCAATCTTTCTATTTCCTTTCGGAGGGCATCGGCAGCTATGTCTTTTATCTTGTTCCTATAAACTTCGTTCAGCTCTGAAAGTTTCTTTTTTTCGGCATCGGTAAAAATATTCTTCAGCTGGCTGAAAATATCAAAGTTGAATTTCTCTCTGATTTCCCGCTGGTCAAGGTCTTGGGCAAAATACTTTTCCACATCAATTTTCTTCAATATGGAATATCGAGGCGACAACTGATAAAAAACCGCCCGTCCAGCTCCTTGCCTTTCAATCAGATTTGATTCGAGCATTTTTTCCAAATCTCTGGAAATGGTAATTCTGGTAATATCCCCGATATTTTGTTGGACATACTCAAAAATTTGCCCGATAGAGGCATTTTTATTGGCTTCAATAAAAGCCAAGACAGCATCCCGCCTAGTATTTAATTTATTGCTTTTTGCTGGCATATGTTTTTTATATCATTTATATGCTCTAATTGTATCATTTATGATACAAAAAGTCAACTGAAATGATATGATTATGCACAAAAATGCTGATACAAGCCATTATCCCGCTGCGTAGTTTCTGATATTCCGATTATATGAGATTGTATGAGATTATATTAGATTGCCGATAAAGACGGATTTCAATAAACTATTTTTCCGCTTTTCCTAAATACTGCTCAATATTCGCTTTGTGCTCCTCGTAAGTCTTGGTGCAATGAATCTGCCTATTGCTGTCGTGGAGATAATATAAGCAGTCAGTTTCCGTGGGATGCAAAACAGCTTCAATTGCGTCTATCCCTGGACTGTCAATCGGATGCGGAGGCAGTCCTTTGTATTTATAAGTATTATAGGGAGAATCAATATTGGTTATGTCCTCTGCTTTAATAGGCGACCACCAGCCAGCATCGGTTTTTCCCCGAGCATACTGGACAGTCGCATCAATTTCCAGATTCATATTCTGATTCAGCCTGTTCCACATTATGCCAGCGATAAGAGGCATATCGTCTTTCCCGCCCGCTTCCCGTTGGATAATCGAAGCTAGTTTAAGTCCAGTTGTCCAGACAATATTTTGCTGGGCGAATTGGCTGATATAGGGAGCGAATTGCTCATCGAAGTGTCTTGTCATTCGATTCCCCATATCCAATCCGCTTTCATCGACTGGGATGAGATAAGTGTCGGGAAAATA
>JBAZRT010000054.1:0-4108 GCA_041662765.1 Parcubacteria group bacterium | reverse complement strand
CGGAAATGGTCATGCCGGGCGATACGGTTAATTTGGGCGTGAAATTGATGGCGCCGGTTGCGATGGAAGAAGGAATGCGATTTGCCATTCGCGAAGGCGGCAAGACCGTCGGCGCGGGAGTGGCGACGAAGATCATCAAGTAGACTTGCAGAGAACAGGCAGCAATTGGCAAATTGAAAAAGTTATTTAATATTATACAGTTAGATGGCAACCAAGAAACCTGAAAAATCCGAAGCGCAGCCGGAAGAAGAAACGAAACCGAGAATTCGGATCAAGATCAAAGCCTATGATCACAAGGTGATCGATCGTAGCGCACGCCAGATCGTGGAAACGGCCGAAAGGACCGGTGCTCAAATTGCGGGTCCGGTGCCTTTGCCGACTCAGATCAAAAAGTATACTGTGAACAAATCTACCTTTGTCCACAAGGATGCGCGTGATCAATATGAGATGAGGATCCACAAAAGACTGATTGATATATTCAGTCCGACTCCGAAAACGATTGACAGTCTCACAAATCTTGATTTGCCGGCGGGAGTGGATATTGAAATAAAGATGTAAGGATCAGAGATCTCCGTCAAAGGCGGAAACGAACCATTATCAACAGAAATTTATAATTATTTGCTAATTTAAGTCCTGCCGCTTGTTTGCAGCGGGATACTGAACTAGTCACAAACTAAAAATATTGTAGTTTTGACTGGATCTGGTCCAGTTTTTTGTTTGAATTTTGATATTATGAAATTTATCCTCGGGAAAAAGCTCGGAATGAGTACGATATATGATGAGAAACAAGGCGCGCAGAATGCGACGCTGGTTGAGTGTTTGCCGACCGTGATCACACAGATAAGAACCGAGGAAAAAGATGGATACGAAGCGATCCAGACTGGAATAACGCATGACAAGAAGAACAAAAAATTAAAAAAGAAAAAAGAATTCAAGGGCGATCTGAAAGATTTGAAAGTTGGGGATGCGCTTGATATAAATCAGTTCGAGATTGGAGACAAAGTAAAGGTTTCCGGGATTACGAAAGCAAAGGGATTTCAGGGTGTTGTGAAGAGGCATGGATTCAAGGGATCAATGAAAAGCCATGGGCACAAGCACGATTTGCGCGCACCCGGATCGATTGGGGCGACTTTTCCGGAGCACGTCATCAAAGGAAAAAGAATGGCGGGACGAATGGGCGGAGTTCGCTCGAGCGTCCTGAATCTCAAGATCGTTGAGATCGACAAAGAAAACAATATACTGTTTTTGAAAGGCGCGGTTCCAGGAGTGAAAGGAAGGATAGTGGAAATCATCGCATAAAAATATGATCAAATTTCCCGTATACAATCTGAAGGGTGAGAAGGTCAAGGATATTGAATTGTCTGAAAAGGTCTTTGGCGTGAAAAGGAATGACGCATTGCTCCATCAAGTTTTTGTTTCCCAATATGCAAATCGCCGGCAAGTTTTGGCGCATACGAAAGATCGAGCGGAAAGAGCCGGGTCGGGAATAAAGCCGTGGAAGCAAAAAGGAACAGGAAGGGCGAGAGTTGGATCAGTTCGAAGTCCGATTTGGAGAAAGGGTGGCATCGTTTTTGGTCCGACAAAAGACCGGAATTTCAAAAAAGATGTTCCGAAAAAAATGGGACAAAAGGCTTTGGCTGTCGCTTTGAGCGCCAAAGTGAAGGACAAAGAATTGTTTTTGGTTGAAAATCTGGCGATGAAAGAAATGAAAACAAAGCTGATGAATGAAACGATCAAGAATTTGAAAATAAAGGGCAGCGTATTGATCGGATTTTCCGAAAAAGAAAAAGGAGCCAAGGTTGCAAGCCGCAACTTGCCGCGCGTCTTGAACGTCGATGCGAAGAGTCTGAATGTTTTTGATGTTTTGAACAACAAACATTTGATTTTAAGCGAAGAGGGAGTGAAAATTCTGGAAAAGAAGTACGAAGCAAAGAAAGAAATAAAGCAATAATTCGAGATATATGGGTATTTTTGATAAAATTTTAGGAAAAACGGAAAAGGCTGAGGAAGAGATTAAGAAACCGGAAAAAAAGGCGGAAAAAGTTAAGGTTGAAAAAGAAATCAAGGTTGAAAAAAAGCCGGTATCCGCTAAGGCCGAAAAGGAAAAAGAAAAGCCGGTGAAAAAGGCGAAGATTGCGAAGACCGAAAAGCCGAAAAAAGAAGTTGCGAAACGAAAAGTTGCGAAGAAAGAAGAAAACATAGCGCACAAGATACTGCTTGAGAATTTGATTTCGGAAAAAGCGACTATGCTTGCATCGCAGAATAAGTATGTTTTCAAAGTGGATAAACATGCCGGAAAGTTTCAGATCAAAGAAGCGGTCGAGGGATATTATGGAGTGCAGGTTGTCAGCGTGAATACGATCAGAATAAGCCCCAAGAAAAGAATTCACGGCCGGACGATCGGATGGAAAAAGGGATTCAAAAAAGCGGTGGTGACGCTCAGACAGGGCGATACAATCGGGGCAGTGGAAGGAGTTTAATCAAACGAAAATTATGCCAGTCAAGATATACAAAAAAACTACTCCCGGACGCAGAAACATGTCAGTGAACAAGCTTGAAAAAGATTTCGGAGATCCGGAGAAGAGTTTGACGCGGTCTTTCAAGAGAAGCGCCGGCCGTTCGCGGGGAAAGATTTCTGTTCGCCACAAGGGCGGCGGACACAAACGGCTTTATCGAATGATTGATTTCAAAATGGATAAGATTGGAGTTCCTGCAATTGTGGACAGAATTGAAAGAGATCCGAATCGCAGCGCGCTGATTGCTCTTCTCAAATACAAGGACGGCGAAAAAAGATATAATGTTGCGGTTGAGGGGATGAAAGAAGGAAGCAAAGTTATCGTTGAAGAAAAAGCTTCTATCAAAGCTGGCAATCGTCTCGCGATCAAAAATGTTCCGGTTGGAACCCCCATTTCTCTCGTCGAGCTCGTTCCCGGAAAAGGCGCTCAGCTTGCGAGATCTGCCGGATCATCTGTGATCATGATGTCGATCGAAGGCGGAATGGCTCAGCTCAAGCTCTCTTCGGGAGAGATCAGGCGTGCTAGCGGAAATTGTTTTGCAACGATCGGGCAAATAAGCAACTATCTCCATAATACAGTTGTGATCGGAAAAGCGGGCCGCTCTCGATGGTTGGGGATTCGTCCGTCAGTTCGCGGAACAGTGATGAACCCGGTTGATCATCCTCATGGAGGAGGAGAAGGAAAACAAGGAATCGGACTCAAACATCCGAAAACTCCGTGGGGCAAGCCGGCACTCGGAAAAAAGACAAGAAAGAAGCACAAATACAGCAACAGATTCATCGTTAAGAGAAAGAAGAAGAAAAAATAATTTTACTCATATGTCGCGATCGCTCAAAAAAGGTCCCTTTGTGGACGAAAAATTGCTCAAGAAACTGGCCGACAAGAAGCCTGGTGACAAATCTGTCATCAAAACCTGGTCGCGCCCTTCGACGATTGTTCCGGAAATGGTTGGTTTCACTTTCGGCGTGCATAACGGCAGAGAATTTATTCCGGTTTTTGCAACAGAAGAAATGGTCGGGCACAAATTGGGAGAATTTTCTTTGACGCGAAAATTCAGTCGTCACGGAGGAAAAATGCAAAAGGAACAAGAGGCGGCAAAGAAATCCGCGGAAGCGTCAAAGTCCTCATCGGAAAAGAAATAATATGAAAATATCGGCCAAGCTGGACAATTTGCGAAAATCCCCGAGAAAAATAAGATTGGTTGCCAGTCTTATCAAGGGTCTTGATGTTGGGCGTGCCGAGCAGCAATTGAAATTTTTGGTGAAAGGTTCTGCTCCTCATTTTGAAAAGCTTCTGAAAAGTGCGATTGCAAACGCCGAAAACAATTCAGGACTTGACAGAGACAACTTATACATCAAGGATGTAATAGTCGATGAAGGAAAAAAATTGAAGCGATGGCTGCCAAGAGCCCACGGACGAGCAAGCCTTCTTCTGAAACGAACAAGCCATATTGAAATAGTTTTGGACGAAAGAGTGAAGGGCAAGGGGAGAAAAAAAGTTGAAAAACAAGAGATCAAAGATATCAAGAAGGCGGATGATATAGAAGAAAAAATCGGCAAAGAGGAGTTGAAAGAAGAGAAAAAAGAGCTGAT
>JBAZRT010000053.1:0-4222 GCA_041662765.1 Parcubacteria group bacterium | reverse complement strand
GCGGTTGAAGTGGCGAGATAGAATTGTGTTTGCGCGAAAAAATCAAAAGTACTAAAATATATTTAGCTTTATACAAGGGTAAAAAGTAATCTAGAAGGCGGGGTGAATTATGGCAACAGACATCAACAAAGAAATTTTGGTGGATATGGTGGCTGACAAAACCGGAATGGCAAAGAAAGACATCGAGATTGTCGTCGACAACGTTGTAGATGTGATCATGGACGCGCTGCACAATGATCGGAAGGTGACGATCGCGAGCTTTGGAACTTTCAAGGTGACTCATCGCGCGTCGCGTGAAGGCATCAACCCTCAAACCAAAGAGCGAATCACGATTCCGGCGGTAAATACGCCGAAGTTCACGGCGGGAAAACGCCTCAAGGAAACGGTACGTTCGCAAGCACCAAAACCGGCGGAAACTTCTGAAACTCAACAATAATCTTTTCAAAATATTTTTCGCCTGCCCCTTGTTTTTCAAGGGGCAGTTGCTAATAATTGGAATATCATCGGGCTGTCGTATACCGGTAGTACGCGTGCTTTGGGAGCACGTTGACTGGGTTCGATTCCCAGCAGCCCGAAATTGATTTTTTAAAATATTTTGGTAAAATAACTGTGTTAAGCGGGTGTTGTATAATGGCTATTACATCAGGTTTCCAACCTGAGGACGAGGGTTCGATTCCCTTCACCCGCTCCAAGAAATCTTTTCTTTGCATTATCCGGGAAAATGTGCTATAATTGACGTTAGGAAACGGGTGAAGTCCCGTTTTTTGCGTTTTAAACTCGAATAAAACGAATATCAATACAAAATCAACAAAATATGCTCAAGAAAGCGAAAGTGAAGAGAAGTCTCAAAAAAATCAAAAAGGCATTCAAAAATATACCCCAAAAACCGGAAGAGGCGATATTTGTTTTTTTGGCCGTTTTAGCGCTGGTTTTTGCGGGAATGTGCTTTGATCAGATCAGGTTCGACATGAATATTTCAGCTGTTTCTCCGGTTGTGGCAGTGAAAAAAACAGTATCTCCAAGAGAAACGCAGATCAAAAAAATGGTCGCCTATGCGCCTATTCGCGAGATGGCACCGTTCATCGCTCGAAAAGATAAAAGAGTAGCGGCCTATCTTGTGGCGATCGCCAAAAAAGAAAGCAATTGGGGAGTATACTCGCCGAAAAAAGATGGGGAGGAATGCTACAATTATTGGGGATATCGAGGACCGGAGAACACGACCGAGTCGGGGTACAGTTGTTTTGACTCTCCCGCCCAAGCCGTGAATATTGTCGGGCGCAGGCTCGCCGATTTAATTGAAAAAAAGATCAGAACTCCCCGGGATATGGTCGTTTGGAAATGCGGCCGCAATCGCGCGGATCAAAGAACCGCCAGCGCGGCAAAATGGGTGCGAGACGTGAATTTGTATTACAAAAAGATGATGTGAGTTTGAGGTAAAACACTTGACAGAGGTCAAAATAGTGATATAGTGATAGTGTGCCATCTGGGCGCGCTATCTTTTTTATCAATACAAATGAAAAACAAAAAAATCGAAAAAAAACAAAACAACAAAATAATTCTCTATAATACCGAAGACGGTGAGACAAAAATCGAAGTGGCTGTTGAAGATGACACGGTTTGGCTAAATCAGAAACAAATGGCTGAATTGTTTCAGACAACAGTAGCAAACATCAATCAGCATGTCGGAAATGTGTTGAGAGAGCGTGAACTCGAGGAAATTTCAACTATTAAGAAATCCTTAATAGTTCAAAAAGAGGGCGATAGAAGCATAAATCGAGAAGTCGTTTTCTATAATTTGGATATGATAATATCAGTTGGATATAGGATCAATTCTTTGCGAGGCACGCAATTTCGCATTTGGGCGACGCAAAAATTGAAAGAGTATATTGTGAAGGGATTCGTGATGGATGATGAAAGACTGTCCGAAGGCGGAGTGAAAAAATCATATTTTGAAGAATGGGAAGAGAGAATCAGAAGAATCAGGACTTCCGAAGCCAATTTCTATCAAAAAGTCAGGGATGTTTTCGCGACCAGCGTCGACTATAACCCCAAAACCGACTATGCCCAGAAATTTTTTGCGACCGTGCAAAACAAATTCCATTTTGCCATCACCGGACTCACGGCGGCGGAAATAATCACCAAAAGAATTGACAGCAAAAAAGAAAATCTGGGAATGACGAATTGGAAAGGCGAAATAATCACGCGCGAACAAGCGCAAATCGCGAAAAACTATTTGGCGGAACTGGAACTCAAAAGATTGAACCTTCTGGTCGAACAGTTTTTGTCTTTTGCCGAGTTGCAAAGCGTGGAGCAAAGAGTGATGCATATGAAAAATTGGATTGAAAAACTGGACGGATTTTTGGTTTTGAATGAAAAAGAGATTCTGAAAAATTCCGGATCTGTTTCGCATTTGGAAATGGAAAAAATAGTCAGAGAGAAATTGAAGGAATACAATCAGAAGCAGTTAAAGTAGTAGTTCGAAAATTTCATTTTTGTGCTAAAATAGATTTGATGAAAATAATTCTGAATATAAAAGAAGACAAAAGCATCAAACTTTCTCTTTTTGACGGAAAAAGTGAGATTGATAGCCTTTCCTGGAAGGATAATAACTCGCTTTCCCGCTTTTTGCTTGTGAATTTGGACAAACTTTTGCGAAAAAACAAGACGGGGCTTGACAAAATTTCAGGATACACGATAATAAGTGAAGTACCGCAGAAATGGACGACATATCGGATCGCGGATATCACCTTGAAGACGCTAAAAATCGGAAAACTTGCCAAATAAAATTGGGTGTGCTAGATTACAAATTACGATATTACTGCCTAACTTCGGGGGATTTGAATATATCAGCCAAATATAATTAAATACTTCTAACTAAAACCACTTAGCCAAAACCATCCGTTTCCCAGAAATTTTCGAAGCGGAGGTTGGAGAGTGGCGTGTCTTTTATGTCGCAAGGGGCCAAAACTCTCGGGGTGAAAGAGTCCTTCAGCCCGCAATCCTCCCTTCAAAAGAGGAAATTTTTCAAGCGTCTTCCAATGGTTTCACTTCCAAATCTGATCGAAACTCAGACGGTTTCTTATGATTGGCTTTTGAAAGATGGGCTCAAAGAACTTTTTGAGGAAGTGAATCCGATCAGCGACTTTACCGGAAAAGACTTGGAACTCACGTTTGGGGAATATTATCTCGACGAACCAAAGTACGACGAAAAAATCTCGAAGGAAAAAAATATATCCTATGAAGCGCCTCTTCGCAGCGCGGTCAAACTTCTCAACAAGCAAACGGGAGAAATCAAAGAGCAGGAAGTGTATCTGGGCGATCTTCCGATCATGACCGATCGGGGAACTTTTGTGATAAACGGTGTTGAAAGAGTCGTTGTGAGCCAGCTTATCCGGAGCCCTGGGGTGTTCTTCACGATGGAATATCAAAAAGGGAAGAGACTTTTCGGAGCCAAGATCATTCCGAATCGAGGCGCTTGGCTTGAAATGGAAACCGATCTGGACGGAGCGCTCTGGGTGAAAATAGACCGAAAAAGAAAAGTAGCCGTGACATCCTTGCTGCGGGCTTTTGGCATGGCAAGCAACGAAGAGATCGCCAAAACTTTTTCCGATGTAAATAAAGGAGAGACGAATTATATCGAGGCGACAATTGAAAGAGACGCAGCCAAAGACCAGGGCGAGGGATTCAAAGAAGTATATAAAAGGATCCGACCGGGTGATTTGGCGTCGGTTGAAAATGCAAAACAGATGATCGAATCGATGTTTTTCAATTTCGACCGGTATGATTTCGGAAAAGTCGGCCGATACCGCCTCAATCAAAGATTGGATGTCGATGTTCCGAACGATGAAAAGTACAGAATCTTGCGTCCGGAAGACTTGATTTTGATCATCAAAGAAATAATCAATCTCAACAACAACCCTATTGCCGAGCCGGATGATATCGACCATCTGGGAAACCGGCGCGTGCGCTGCGTGGGAGAACTTGTCCAGAACAAATTTCGAGCCGGACTTGCCCGTATGGCACGCAACATCAAAGACCGGATGAGTACCTGCGATCTGGCGACAGTTGTACCGGGCCAGCTTATCAACTCACGTCCTGTTGCGGCAGCCGTCAAGGAATTTTTTGCCTCATCCCAGCTTTCTCAATTCATGGATCAAGTGAACCCATTGGCCGAACTCGAACACAAAAGAAGGCTCTCAGCGATGGGTCCGGGAGGACTGAC
>JBAZRT010000052.1:339-4607 GCA_041662765.1 Parcubacteria group bacterium | reverse complement strand
ATCGCGAAAATGATCGGGATCACACCGGCCTGGTTCACGCGAAGAGGAAGATGAGTTGATGTCCCGCCATAAATGCGGTTTCCTCGCACGCGTTTGGCATAAGAAACAGGAATATTGCGCTGGCCTTCAGTGACGAAGACAACCGCGGCGATAACAGCAAGCGCGAAAATAAGATAGCCGATGTACGAAAAAAGCTTTGATGGATCCCAAACCGCGAAAAGCTGTGTGAGCGAGGTCGGAAGGCCCGCCACAATTCCGGCAAAAATGATGATCGAAACGCCATTGCCGATATTTTTTTCAGTGATGAGTTCTCCAAGCCACATCAAGAACACCGTTCCGGCAGTTGCAATGATAATGATCGTCGCCAGCTGAAATCCAGAAAGAGCCGAGAAAATTCCCTGCGATTGGAAAAGTTTCACCATTCCGAAAGTCTGCATCGCGGCGAGCGGCACCGTGATCCAGCGCGTCCACATATTGAATTTTTGCCGACCCGCTTCGCCCTCTTCTTTGTATATCTGCTCAAGTCGCGGCACAATCATCGTAAGAAGCTGCATGATGATCGACGCGGTGATATACGGCCCCACGCCCAGCATCACAACCGAGATATTGCGCAGACCGCCGCCGGAGAAAAGATTCAAAAGTCCAAAAAATTGATTGTTTTCAAAAAACTGGCGAAGCTGATCAACATTCACACCGGGAACAGGGACGTTGGCCGCCAGACGGAAAACGACAAGAATACCGAGAACAAAAAATATTTTATTTCGGAGTTCTTTTATTTTGAAGACTTGTATGACTTTTTCCAACATGAAGAAAATTTTCAATTATCAGTTTTCAATTTACAATGAATTTTCAATGATCCAATTATCAATGTTTGAAAATTGAAAATTTAGAAATTGAGTCATTGATTGAAAATTGTGAATTGAAAATTGAAAATTAAGATACTTTTCCTCCCGCCTTTTCAATCTTTTCTTTCGCCACTTTCGAAATCAGGCATTTTTCAACAGTGAGTTTTTTGCTCAATTCTCCGTCTCCCAAGATCTTGATCGCCACTTTTATATTATCAACTATTTTCTTCTCTAGCAAAGATTGTGGATTAACAATATCGCCGTTTTCGAAATATTTTTCAAGATTTTCAAGATCGACAACCTGATTTTTCGGCCGGTGCGATTTGAATCCCCTTATTTTCGGCAAGTGTTCAATGAGAGTCGAGCGGCCTCCTTCAAAGATCGGATTCACATTTGCGCCCGAACGAGATTTCTGCCCCTTCATTCCACGGCCGGAATAGGTGCCTTTTTTGCCACCACGGCCAATGCGCCGTTTTTTCTTCTGAGATTTTATCTTCAATTGATGTATCTGCATGGTATTCTAAATTATTTCTCTCTGCTGCTTATGACTTTAACTTTTTCCAGTGCCGCAAGCGTGGCTCTCGCAACGCTCAATTTGTTCGGCGATCCCATCGACTTGGAAACAATATCCCGGATACCGGCAAGTTCAACGACTGATCGCACTGATCCTCCGGCAACAATTCCACGTCCGGCTTTGGCGGGTTTCAGCATCACTTTCGCGCTGCCGGTTTTTGCTTCGACGGGACAAGCGATGGTGCTGTTGAACCTTTTGACGATCACCAAATTTTTCTTCGCCGAGTTGAAAGCCTTGCGGACCGCTTCACTCACATCATTTCCTTTCGCCACTCCCACGCCCACTTTGCCATTCCGATTTCCGATTACCAAGGTTGCTCGGAAACGAAAACGGCGTCCGCCTTTCACAACACGGGTAACTCTGGCCAAATCAAGCAATTTTTGGTCGTATTCCGGTTTTTCTCTTCGAGATGAAAATTTTTTCCTAGCCATAAGTTTAGAATTTTAGCCCTTCTTTTCTCGCTCCTTCCGCGAGAGATTTTACTTTTCCATGATATTTATAACTTCTCTTATCAAAAACAACTTTGCTTATTTTTTTCGCCTGAGCAAGCTTGGCAACCTCTTCTCCGACTCTTCCGGCAGTTGCGATGTCGTTTTTCGCTTTTCCACCTTTGGCGGATATTTTTCGACTGTCAACAGATATCAGAATTTTCCCGTTCTCATCATCAATAACCTGGGCATATATATATTGATTGCTCCTAAATACGCAAAGCCGTGGACAATCGGCTGTCCCATATAGCTTTGCTCTGACTCTCCTTATTCTTCTTTTTCTTGAAATATTTTTATTCATAAATATTGTTCACTGATCACTGTTATTTCTCCGCTCCTGCCGCTTTCTTTCCGGCCTTCTTTCTGACAATCTCACCAACATAGCGAAAACCTTTTCCTTTGTATGGCTCAACTTTTTTGAGAGCCCGCGTCGAAGCCGCAAATTGTCCAACCTGTTGTTTGTCAATCCCTGAAATCGTCAAAATGTTTTTTTCGATCTTTGCCTCAAGCCCTTCCGGAATCTCCACTTCAACCGGATGGGAAAAGCCAAGAGCCATATTGATCTTCTTTCCCTGAATCGCCATTCGAAATCCAACGCCCTGAAGTTCCAGCTGTTTTTCAAACCCTTTGGTCACTCCCTCGATCATGTTGGAGACCAAAACCCGCGTCAATCCCCAAAGAGCTTTTGTCTGCTTTGTTATCTTTTTCACGGATACGCTGATCTCTTTGCCTTCTATCTTTAGCTCCACGTCATAATGAAAATCAAAATTGAGCGAACCTTTCGGACCTTTGACGGAAACATTCTGCCCCGAAACTTTGACTTCGACGCCATCGGGAATTGTAACTGGTTTTTTTCCAACACGACTCATAAATTTACCAAATTTCACAAATTATTTCTCCGCCGACTCCGGTTTTTTTTGCCTCTTCTCCGGTCATCAGTCCTCTTGAGGTTGAAACTATCGAAAAACCAAAACCGCTTCTCACGACGGACAATTTTTTCTTTCCGGCATATATTCTCTGACCCTGGCGGCTCACACGGCGAAGACCCTGAATAAAAGGAGCCTTTTCGCCTTTTTCATTCCGACTGTATCTGAGCTCTATTTTGACATATTTGCGCAAATCAACTTCCTCCGTCGTTGCCTTTTCGACAAAATTGCTCTTTGCGAGAATCTCGGCTATTTTCATTTTGAAGCGCGAAAAAGGAACCAAAACATCCGAGTGTCCGGCAAGATTCGCATTTCTTATTCGAGTGAGCATGTCGCTAATTGGATCCAACATATTTTTTCTGTGATCAGTCTTTATTTATTGTAATTTACCAGCTTGACTTCTTTACTCCCGGGATCTGTCCTGTACTTGCAAGTTCGCGAAAGCATATCCGGCACAATTCAAAATCGCGCATATAGCCGTGTTTTCGTCCGCAGCGCCAACAGCGCCTCACAATGCGGGTGGAAAATTTCGGTTTTTTTCGAGCTCTTGCTTCAGTTGATGTCTTGGCCATAAATGTTGATTATTCTTGTTTTATCGGAAATCCTAATAGTCTGAACAATTCCAGTCCTTCTTCTCTTGTCTTGGCGCTCGTACTCACATTCACTTGAAATCCAAATATCGTTTTTACAGTTTCAGGAACAATTTCCGGAAAGACAATCTGTTCTTTGACCGCCATATTGAGATTCCCCTTTTCGTCGATATTTTTTTTATCGATCCCGCGAAAATCACGAACGCGGGGAAGAGCTGATGAAATCAGCCGTTCCAAAAAATGCCACATGCGCTGCCCGCGAAGGGTGACCGAAACTCCCACTTCCTGTCCCTGTCGGATCTTGAACCCGGCAATTGATTTTTTCGATTTCGAAAAAACCGGTTTCTGCCCTGAGATCACTTTGAGATTTTCCGAAATTTCATCGATCGCATCTTTTTCTTTGAGATATTTCCCGATCCCTGAGTTCACGGAAACTTTCAAAATTTTCGGGACAGCCATCACGTTCTTTAAATCAAACTTCTGTTGAAGTTCTTTTTTTACAGATTTTTCGTATTTTTCCTTGAGAAAGCTTGCCATATGATTCAAATTTCGCTTTTACATTTTTTACAGATCCTGTACTTGTTTTTTTCTCCCTGTTTGTACCCTACTCGCGTCGGTTTCGAACATTTTGGACAAATTAGCATCAAATTGGAAACGTCGATCGCCGCTGGAACGGAAACTCTCTGCCCTTTCTCGCCTTGCTTTTTGGGACGAACATGCTTTTTCACGAGGTTCAGACCGTCAACAAGAACTTTTCCGTCTTTTGACAAAACACGCGAAACTTTTCCCGTTTTTCCCCGGTCTTTCCCGGAAAGCATCTTTATATTGTCGCCTTTTTTTATCTT
>JBAZRT010000052.1:0-329 GCA_041662765.1 Parcubacteria group bacterium | reverse complement strand
ATTCCTGGTTTGCAAACTCTACCAAACTTCGGGCGCGAGTGAGATTATTTTCATGAAACCCTTGTCCCGAATTTCTCTTGCGATGGGACCGAATATTCTTGTTCCTTTCGGATCTTTCCCATCCACAATCACGGCCGCATTTTCGTCAAAACGTATATATGAGCCATCTTTCCTTCTGAAGGGTTTTTTCTGCCGTACGATCACAGCTCTCACTACCGCCTTTTTCTTGATCGTGGCGCGCGGCTCGGCAGATTTCACTGACGCAACAACTATATCACCAAGCTGGGCATATCTGCGCCGCGTTCCTCCGAGAACCTTGAAACATTCGA
>JBAZRT010000051.1:0-4671 GCA_041662765.1 Parcubacteria group bacterium | reverse complement strand
CTCGAAAAATTTTTTTTCGAATAGGGGATAGACATAAACGATTCCAAGCGTTGCCAGAAAAGAAAGCTGGAATCCTGCATCATATCGCAAGAGAAGCGGATTGATCGCAAGCATCGCCGCGGCCGCGAGAAGAATCGCATTTTGGGAATTGGCCAGTCTCCCCTCTTTCATCGCCCAGATGACAAGCGATCCCATTATTCCCGCCCGCACCGCCGAACTCGGCGCACCTGTCATCAAAACAAATAAAACTATTCCGATCAAGGCAAAAGAAAAAACTTGCTGGCGCCAAAGACCTAAAAAGATCCCAAGCCACATGAGAAACGCGGCCACGATTGTCACATTGTATCCCGAAACTGCGACCGTGTGCGTCGTTCCAGTTTTCGAAAACGCATCGTTCATATCTTTCATCATCCGCTTGCTTCCGCCAAGTAAAAGCCCCTTGAGATATGCACCCTCCGGATCGGGAAAAACGGCCGAAAGTTTTTCTTCAAATTTGTCTTTTGCCGCCAAGACCGCTGAATAAGATCTGCTTCCCCTGTTTTTTGCGATCACGGTCATCTGCGCTTTGCTGCAAATCCGGTATATTCCGTCTTTTGCAAGATACATTTGATAGTCGAAATTTGAATCGGCATAATTTTTTGGCTGCTCCAAAATGCAACTTACCCTTATTTCATCGCCATAAGAATAGGCAGGAAAAATATCTGCGTTTATGAGTATTTTGTTTTTCTCTCTGTCCTCGACAACAATTTTTTGATATTTTTCATCCGTTTCCGGTTCCTTTGAAACTGTTCCAATGAATTCAATCGGCCCCACTTTCCGGCTGGCTAAATTATTTTTTGCGTTATCAATGGAAATATTCGTCCACCAAATTCCGCTCGCCAAAAACAAAACAGCCGCGCTCGCGACCATGGCTTTTCTGCTTTTGTAGTTTAATAAAAAGACAGCAACACTCGCCGCGACCGAGATCAAGATCAGATATTTTTCAATTTGAAAAAAAGACGCCAAAAAAACACCCGCCAAAAAAGATAAAGATAATATAAAAAATATTTTTGATTTGGTCACGCCTCAATATCAATGATTTTTATTTTTGTTGATTTTCCGCCAATGATACTCACTGAACTTTTTGATACGTCAAAATAGTCGGCCAGAATTTCGATCACGGCTTCGTTCGCCATCCCTTTTTCCGGCGGAGCTGTCACTTTCACTTTGTATTCCCCTTCGGAAATTTTCAGAACTTCGTTTTTTCCCGCCCGCGGGGTTACTTTCACATAGATTCTCATTGGCATCTCAAGTTTCACAAGTTATTTGACGATTCTTCACTCGCAATCGAATTCTGTTAATAATATTGTATATCAAAAGCAGAATCAAAATTCCATTCGCCCAGATGAAAATTTCTCGAAGCAAACCGCTCTTAAGATCCGTTCCGAGATAAAAGGCGTGGATGATCGAGAAAAAATAAAGAGCAATATTCAAAAAATGGATCGTTCGCCACAGTTTTTGGGAAATATATTTCCGGGCGTAGGAAGTTGTGATAAGGATGATTATCAGATAAAGACTAACCGTCCCAAGCGCAACAAGAAAAGGCTCATAGTCTGAATGAAAAGGAATGAAAATATCCGCGAGACCAAAGGGAATGAACTTGTGGAAAAGCAAACTAAAGCCGTGAATTGCGGCAAATATGAGCGCCTGCAAAGATATCCAGCAATGGAAACCAAGACTGCCGAGACGCAAAAAATATTTCCGGATTCCGGGAAGACAGGAAACCGTGCCGGCGAAAACGGAAACATAGAGCAGCAAAAATCCCGTGAGGGCGCTCGCCCGAACAATATACCAATCCCAGGGAATTTCATTGTTCATCAGATTATTTTTTATCGGTGAATATATTTTTTCGCTTCGGGAGAAATAGAAATATTCCCTTTATAATCCAAAAATATCGCGGCGATTTTGTTTTTTTTCGCGAATTTGAGCCCCTTTTCTTTTCCCATCAGCACCAGCGTTTTGGCCCGGCCATCGGCATTTTCCGTGTTTTCAGCTATCACGGAAACGGTTCGTATTTCATATGAAAACTCATTCGGATTTTTCGGGTTCACAAGATGATGGAAATTTTTTCCTTTGATCTGCCATTTTTTGCGGCTGATCCCCGAAGTGGCAATGCCTTTGTCTGATATCTCGAGCATCAATTTCTCTTCCGGAACGCCCTCGACAGCGATCCTCCATTTTTTGCTCTCGCTGTTCGCGCCCGAAATCATCATATCACCTCCCGCATCCACAAGAAAATTTTTCCACCCGCATCTTTTCAAAAATTCCGCCGCCAGATCGACAATATATCCCTTGGCGGTGCCGGAAAAATCCATCCGCTGGGCGAAAAATATTTTTCCGCCATCTATTTTGAGATCATCTATCAATCCAGTTCTGAATGCAAAAAATTCCGGCGGCAACTCAGATTTTGAAAAATCTCTTTTTTTGAAATCGCTGCTGTACCCGATTTTTTCAAGAATTTCAATTATGCGGGGATCATAAAGCCCGCCGCTTATTTTGTTGTATTGAAGCGCTCGGCCGGCAAGATAGAGAATGTCGGGCGTTGCCTTTTGCCAAACGCCGATATTTTTGTTGATCCGGCAGAGTTCGCTTTTCGGATCGAAACGAGAAAAAATTTTTTCCTTGGAAAGGAAAACTGCTTTCGCTTCTTTGAGATCCTTTTTCGCTTTTTCTTTTTCTGTTTTGTCCTCAACAACCACGCGGATATTGATATCCGTACCCAAAGCTCGAAAACCGGATTTTGTCTCTGATCTCATAGTATTTATGTGCTAAGAAGTCTTAGTCCTGGCATTGGCCGGATTTTTGGTTGTCGGCACAGGAGTGGGAGCGGAAACTACTGCCGGCACGGAATTTTCCGCACCCACTGAAGGCGTAATCGCTGTATTTTCGTCAGCAGGAGTATTGACATTTCCAGCCGGCAAAACGCTATTTATTTCATTGAGAACTCCCTTGAGGCTCTGCAACTCGTTTTTCAAATATGAATTTTCATCCAAGAGATTTTTCTGCGTCTCAACCGCTCGTTTTGCTTGATCTTTGTTTTTTATCACAAATACCGCAATCATCATCAAAAATAAATTGATGCAAAAAATAAATATTTTTCCTGAATGATTTCTGATTTTTCCGGCCATAATTAATTCACTATTTTCTTGATCTCGCCCTTTATATTGTCATCAATTTGGTCAGGAAGCATATCGCCCGATGGATTGTGAATGGTGGCTTCATGGTAGACAATCCCCTCAACCTTTCTTACGACTTTTTTCAGGAAATCTTTTTCCGGCTTTCGAATTGTCAGAGAAAAAGGCGAGCAACTCACGGAAAAAATCCCGCCAAGCCAGGCGACGAAAATAGCCAAGATTATGATAATTAGAAATATTTTTTTTAGCATTATCGTATCTCTACTTTTCCAAAATATTTTCCCATCTTTTTGGAAATTTTTTCCAAATCTAAAAACTTTCCTTTTGTTTTTTTCTTGAGGCCCGGATCGAGAATTTTTCCCTTATCCTCGAACGCCTGCAAAACATATTTTTTTGATCCTTCAAGCCACTTCCCAATACACGCAAAATCGCTTTCCTCATGCAAACCGGGAACCGCCGTTGTGCGAAATTCATAGTCAATACCGCTTTTTCGTATCAGATCCACGCTCAGCTTAATACGCTCAATGTCGATTTTTGAATTCGCCGTTTCGGCATATTTTTCGGGATGGTTTTTGATGTCCATTGCCACAAAATCAAGCATTTTTTCAGTGAACAATTTTCGCAAAACATCCGGCCGTGTGCCATTTGTGTCCAATTTGACTTTGAATCCCAAATTTTTTATTTTCCGGATAAATTCGATCAAATCCGGCTGAATCGTCGGTTCCCCGCCTGTGATGCATACGCCTTCAAGCTTGCCTTTGCGATTTTCTAGTAATTCAAAAAACTCTTTTTCCAGAACATTTGATGCGCTGTATTTGGCACCTAATACTAATTCTGGATTATGGCAAAACGGACAGCGAAAATTGCAGCCCACGGTGAAAACTGTCGCCGCGATGTGGCCGGGATAATCAATGAGGGTCAATTTTTGAAGACCGCCAATTATCATTGAAAGAAAAATATTAAAAGCCGAAGAATCCGAATTTTCGCAGAAATTTCAAGAAAATTTGGATCTTCGGCGATTTTGTTGAATCAAGACACGATGAATTCTTTCCGATCTCCGTATTCCGTCGCCTTTCCGGCGTTCCACTGCTCAACGGGCCGGATGTAGCCTACAATACGTGAATAAACCTCGCATTTCTGCTCCACAACGCACTTCGGACAGAGCTTATGTTCACCGACAAGATAGCCGTGCGACGGGCAAATGCTGAAGGTTGGTGAAAGCGTGAAATATGGAAGAGCATATTTTGCGGAAATCGTTTTCACAAGCTTTTTGGTCGTCTCGATGTCCTGGATCCGTTCACCCAAAAATCCGTGAAGAACCGTCCCGCCCGTATACAGAGTCTGAAGCGGTTCCTGCAAATCAAGCGCCTCGAAAAAATCATTCGTATGGCCGACCGGAAGCTGGGTCGAATTGGTGTAATACGGTTCAACTTTATCATTTTTTCCAACCTGGCCATTGGCAAAAATCATATCGGAATATTTCTTCTTGTCTTTTATG
>JBAZRT010000050.1:0-4810 GCA_041662765.1 Parcubacteria group bacterium | reverse complement strand
GGACGCTTGTTGCGGGGGTGGGATTTGAACCCACGACCTGGTGGTTATGAGCCACCCGAGCTACCGGACTGCTCTACCCCGCTATGAAACTATTATGCAATCTAGCAGGAATTTTTTGTTTTGTCAATATACTTCGTATGCAGCAGTTTTTCCGCTTTTTCGCTTCCGGGCTGTCCAAGAAATTCTTTGTATATTTTTTTGACGGCCGGATTTTCATGGGATTTTCGGACAGGCATGTTTTTGTCTCGTTCAAGAACGGCTTGAATGCGTGCTTTTCTCGTGAATTTGTTCGTCGGCTGGGGCTGTCCTCCCCCACCGATACAGCCATTCGGACAAGCCATCACTTCGACGAAATCATATTCCGCTCGTCCGGTTTTGATATCTCCAAGCAACTTTCGCGCATTGCCGATTTCGTGAACGATCGCGATCCTCAATTTCGTCTTGCCAATCTCTATTTCAGCGCATTTGTATTCCGCTTCCCCCCGTACCATTTCAAATTCAACTTTTCCCAATGCCTCTCCTGTCAATTTTTCCGCCACCGTCCGAAGAGCCGCTTCTGTCACTCCTCCGCTCTGGGCGAACAAAATTCCCGCACCAGTTGCGATTCCAAGCGCCGGATCAAATCTTTTGTCCTCCAAATATACCGGATTTATTTTATGCCTCCGCAACAAGCGAGCCAGCTCCCGGACAGTGATCACAATGTCGACGTCTCGATGACCGCTCGCATTCATTTCGGACCTTTCTGCTTCATATTTTTTCGATGTGCAGGGCATCACGGAAACAGAAACAATATTTTTGGGATCGATCTTCTCTTTTTTTGCCCAGTATGTTTTCACAAGAGCTCCCAGCATCTGCTGAGGCGATTTGCAGCTTGAAAGATTCGGCATGAACTCGGGAAAATATTTTTCGACTGACAAGACCCAAGACGGACAGCAACTTGTGAATAACGGCGGTTTGTTTTTATTTTTTATTTTCTCGATCAGTTCATTCGCCTCTTCCACAATTGTGAGATCCGCTGCAAGAGTTGTATCGAAAATTTTGTCCGCTCCCAGCTCTTTGATCGCCGCGATCAATTTTCCCTCCCAAAAAGTTCCGGCGGGAAATCCAAATTCTTCCGCAAATGAAAAACGAACAGAAGGCGCAACTTGGACAACAACCATTTTTTCCGTATCGGCAAGCGCTTTTTCGAATTTCTCCGTATCGTCCTTCTCTGTGATCGCCGCCGTAGGACAGACAACGCTGCACTGTCCGCAAAAAATACAATCCAGCGGAATTTCATACGGCGTTCCGATATTCGTTTTCGAACTGCGATAGTTCACGCCAAGCGCTTCAATTGTTTGCAAATCACGACAAGTGCGCACGCAGCGGCGGCACTCGATACAATACTGGCTGTCGCGCGAAATGCATGGATTTTTTTCATCCACGACCGTATGGGACCAATTGTCTTTGAGAATATCCAGCTCATCTTCGCTTTTGAGCTCTTTTCTTCTTGGAACAAATTTGAACTCATCAACATTATATTCCTCGGCCAAATTTTGCAGTTCGCAACGTCCGTTTTTTTTGCAACTGGCGCATTTTCCCGCATGATCCGTCCACAAAATTTCCAAGTTTATTCTTCTGGCCCGATTCACGTTTTCCGTCTCAGTCAAAACTTCGAGTCCCTCGCAAACTTTTTGCGTGCACGATGAAATCAGGCATTTGGATTGGTTCGTTTCAATGAGGCACATACGGCAAACCCCTTCCGATGGCAAAAGATCCGGATGCGCGCAAAGAGTCGGAATTGGAATTCCATTTTTTTTGCAAACAGCGAGGACAGTGTCGCTTTCGTTTGCATCGTATAATTTGTTATTTATCTTTATTTGCATTTTGAAATAATTTTCAATTATCAATTTACAATGAATTTTCAATGACGCAATTATCAATGTTTGAAAATTTAAAATTTAGAAATTGAATCATTGATTGAAAATTGATCATTGATCATTGAAAATTTCTTTACTGAACATTTTTATTGCATCAGACCAAGCGTTAGAGGCAAATCGGCCCAATGGGCAGAAACTGGTATTCGCGAGCGTCCACAAAATATCTTCAACATTCTCCCGGTCTTTTTCGCACAAATCATTGTTCTTTATTTTTTTTGCAATTTCCCAGAGTCGATATGTTCCTTCTCTGCACGGAACGCATTTCCCGCATGATTCACGATGGAAAAAACCGGCCCATGACAAAAGATAATCCTTTATGTCTGCATTTTTGTCGACAACCAAGATCGACCCGGAACCAATGGGATATTCCGAATCGCCATACACCAAAAGCTGATCCATTCTTCCCGCCGGCAACAATCGCCCTGATGCTCCTCCAATTTGCGCAAACCAAAATTCTTTTCCCGCCTCAAGCCCATTGCCATACAGAGAATTGTATATCAATTCTTGCGCGGTGATCCCAAGCGGCGATTCAATTATCCCTTTGTTTTTCACCGCGCCGGAAAGAACGAATAATTTCGTGCCGGGCGAAGTCGAGGATCCGATCTGAGAAAATTCTTTCGCGCCATGGCGCACAATATATGGAATATTCGCCAATGTCTCAGCATTATTCACGATCGTCGGCTTGCCGAATAGCCCCGAAATCGGAGGAAAAGGCGGTTTGAGGCGCGGTTCTCCCCGATTTCCTTCAATACTGCCGAGAAGCGCTGTTTCTTCGCCGCAAATATATGCTCCCGCTCCCTCAAAAATTTCCACTTCAATATCAATAGCACTTCCCAATATCCCTTTTCCCAAAAATTCTTTCTCGCGTGCCTGATCAATTGCGATTTTCAATATTTCAGCTTGTTCTTTATAGTTTCCGTTGATGTATATGAACGTTTTTTTCGCGCCAATCGCATAGGCGCCAATGAGAAGCCCCTCTATGATTTGATGAGGGGTTTTTTCGGCAATTGTCCGGTCTTTGTATGTCCCCGGCTCGGACTCGTCAAGATTGCAAACAAAATATTTTTCTTTTGCTTTTGTCCTGGATGCCATTTCCCATTTTTCTCCCGTCGGAAACCCGGCTCCGCCCCGGCCGCGAAGCCCGGATGCCTTGATCTCAGCTACAACATCTTCCGGCAATAGGCGGCGAATAACTTTTTGCAAAGCCTCATAACCGCGCTGGCGGATATACGAATTGATGTCAAGAGGATTTATTTTATCCCAAGATCTGGTAACAATATTCATAAATAATTCGCTATTATATCATCCACTGTTTCCGGTCTCACCTTTTCAAAAATTTGCTCGTCTATCATCATCACCGGCCCCTGATCGCAAAGTCCCGCGCAGCTCATGAGTTCAAGCTTGTATTTCGGATGAGAGTCATTGTCAGTTTCGATCTTGAGAAGCATTTCTATCTGGCGTACGACTTCCATTGATTTTTCCCCGAGGCACGGTCCACCGGAACAAATTTTGATTATTTTTTTAGGCTCTTTCTTCGTTTTGATCTGGTCAAAAAAGCTGGCTGTCGAAAAAACCCGCGCCAACGGCAAAGAAAAATACCGAGCCACCTTTTCGCATTCTTTTTTTTCGATATATCTGTTTTCTTTTTGTATTTCTTTGAGAACCGGCAGCAAATTTTCCGGTTTCGGTTCAAATTTCAGAAGAATTTTTTGGATGGTCATGGAAATATTTTACCATATTTTGAACAATTATAATACTAATATATAATGAGAATACGCTAATTAATTTTTTTGCAATTCAAATGGAAAATGATCAACAAAAAGCAGCAGCAATAATTTTTCCAATCGCAACACATCAAATAAAAGATCTCGTCTGGACGATCGGCTTCATAGTTTCCGCCGTTATCGTTCCCGCCTTTCTCGCCCACACGGCGCAAAATCAATGGATCACGGGAACAATTGTCAACGCACTCCTGTTTTTAGCCGTTTGGCGAGTTGGAGTCGTTAATGCGATATTTGTAGCTGCTTTGCCATCATCAATCGCCCTTGTTCGCGGTTTGCTTCCGGCTCCAATGGCCATTTTGATCCCCTATATTATTTTGTCGAATGTTATTTTGATCGCCGTTTTCTATGCCATAAAAAAATACCCTCTTGCAGGCATCATCTCAGCGTCACTCGCTAAATTCCTTTTTCTCTTCGCAATTACGTCTCTTTTCATCAAAGTCGCCAGTCCCCTGCTCGTCATGATGCAATGGTCCCAACTCTTCACTGCTCTCGCCGGCGGGTTGATTGCAGTTGGAATCATAAAATCATTGCCCCGGCGTTGAATACTGAAGCTAGAAAGCATGTCTTCCAAAAAAGAAAAAGACGAATTTCACAGAGAAACCCGCCTTTTCATCTTCGACCCAACATCGGATGCTGGGAAGCACTATAAAAGTTTTAGTTTTGCAAAAAGCAAACACAATTACTTCGAAATCCAGAGCCAACACCCGCATTACACGTCATTGTGCCTCGTAACACAGTCGCACCCGTAGTCGCAAAACTTTGATCTTGCAAAAGGGCTGCTGCACATTTCATCGGTGGTACCAAGGCATTGCAAGCGCTATCACAATTTGAAGTTGAGCTAACCATAGAAAAAGTGATGGCTCCCGTTCCCGCCACTGCCGCTTCGATCGCCCGTTGGGTTTCAACTCCCTGGGTTCCGACGCTGCGGACGGCTTTGATGTTGGAGATATCATCAGTGACTCTCAATCCCTGTGCATTTCCGCTATTGATCACTTTTCCTTCAGAATCAAGAAAATAGATGCTGCAGGGACTTGTTCCGCTTCCAAAATCAGGACAATCCTTTTTACCGGTTGCGCCATTAATGCCGGAGAAAACAACATCGATGTT
>JBAZRT010000049.1:0-4815 GCA_041662765.1 Parcubacteria group bacterium | reverse complement strand
CCGATCTTGTTTTTGACGGGAATTTTCCTTCTCCTGGCGGTTCTTGTTTTCGGAAAGATTATCCGTGGAACTTCGGGGTGGATCAGCTTTGGCTATTTCAATTTTCAGCCGGTTGAATTTTTTAAATTGGTGGTTGCGATCACTCTCGCCAGATATTTTTCACTGAACGCGAGAACCATTCACGAGGCGAAACACATTTTCATTTCGAGTGTTCCTGTTCTTCTTTCGATCCTTCTGATCCTTGTCCAGCCGGATCTTGGATCCGCCATGGTGATCATCGGAGCATGGGTGGGAGTGCTGCTCATCAGCGGAGCGAGAAAAAGTTATTTGGCCGCGCTTGTCTTGGCTGGAATCTTGGTAGCTGTTTTGAGCTGGCAATTTTTTCTTAAGGATTATCAAAAAGAAAGGGTAATGGTTTTTTTGAGCCCCACCAACGATCCGCTGGGTGCCGGGTACAATGTGCTTCAGTCGACGGTGGCGGTGGGATCCGGAGGCATGTGGGGGAAAGGGCTTGGGCACGGCTCACAAAGCCAGCTCAATTTTCTGCCGGAAAAACATACGGACTTCATCTTTGCTGTTGTTGCCGAAGAACTTGGATTTGCGGGTACTGTTTTCGTCCTTGTTCTGCTTATCGTTATTTTGACAAGGCTTCTTGCGATATCCCGGGACAGCCGGGACAATTTCGGAAAACTCTTGGCGAGCGCGATTGCTATCATCATATTTATCCAAATATTCGTAAATATCGGTATGAATATCGGAATAGTGCCGGTCGCGGGACTGCCTCTTCCGCTTCTCAGCTATGGAGGAAGTTCGCTTTTGACAACGTTTGCAATGCTTGGAATCGCAGAAAGTATCTATCGCCGGAATAGGCAGGGATTCGGATAATTCGGGATGGGTTGACGAAAAGTTTATTTTTTGTTAGGTTTTATTGGTAATAGATAAAATATTCAGATGACAAAAAATATCACACTTGATGCAAAGATCAGAACGAAGACATCAGAAAAAGAAGCAGGGAAAGATGAAATCCCCGGTATTCTTTATGGCAGGAAAATTGAGAATGTGATGGTGTGGCTCGATCGAAAAAAATTCAATAATCTCTATGAGGAAACGGGAGAGAGCACGGTTTTCAAATTAGCTCTTAATGGAAAGGATGAACGCAATGTTCTGATCAAAGAAGTTCAAAAAGACGTTTTGAGCGGAGATCCGCGCCATGTCGATTTCTATCAAGTGCGGATGGATGAGGAAATCGAGGCGGAAGTGGAGTTGGTTTTCAAGGGAGAATCGGCGGCAGTCAAAGAACTGGGAGGAATTTTGGTGAAAAATATGGATGCGGTTGAAGTGAAATGTCTGCCGGGCGATCTGCCACCGGAAATCGAAGTTGATATCACTCCTATCAAAACCTTTGATGATTATATCTATATAAAAGATCTTCCTATCTCTGAAAAAGTCGAAGTGCTTGCCGATGCTGAAACGGTTGTGGCAATGGTGTCCCCGCCGCGCTCGGAAGAAGAGCTTGCCGGTCTGGAAACTGAAGTGAAAGAAGACGTGACGAAAGTTGAAGGAGTGGTGAAGGGGGATGAACCGGTCGAAGGTGATGAGCCGAAAGAAGAAAAAGAAGAGAAGAAAAAAGAAAAAGAATAACAATATCTTTTCAGAACGCCCGATGGTGCAAACCATCGGGTGTTTTTTTATTGGGAATAAAGTATAATGATATAAAATGAAAAACAATATATCAAAACTAAAAAATTATTTTATATTGGCGGCGGCAATATTTTTTTTGATGTCTAATTTTGTTTCGGCCGCTCAAAATGACGCTCAGCAGCAGGAGCTGAAAACCAAAATCAACACCTTGCGGAATCAAATCCAAGAATATCAAAAAGAAATTTATAACAAAGACCAGCAGGAAGAGACTCTGCAGGGAGACATAACCGATCTCGAAAAAGATATTGCGAAAATGGAATTGCAGATCCAAGAAACGGAATTGGTGATTCAGAGTCTCAATTTTGATATCGCCGACAAGCAATCGGGGATCGAATCAATGCAAAAAGAAGTGAATGCGAAAAAAGAGATGCTTGCCCGCTTTATGCAGGAGCTTTACGAACAGGGCAGCGCGACGCCGATCGAGATGACGCTTGGAAATGAAACTTTCTCGGACTATTTTTTTCAAGCGGACAGCCTTGAATCATATGAAGAAAGAACAAGAGAAATATACGATCAGTTTGTGTATCTGCGCGAAGGCCTCAAAAAAGAAAAAGAGGATCTGATCGGACGCAAAGAAGAACAGATGAATCTCAAAGCGATGCAAAATGATCAGCAGCAGGCGCTGGACCAGCAGAAATCAATGAAAGGTTTTCTTTTGGGCCAGACAAAAAACGAGAAGCAGGCTCTTTCCTCCCAAATGGATAAATTGCAGGAAGAGTTGAATGCCCTGCAGTCGCTCGGCGAACCAATCAACATTGACCAAGCCGTCAGTGCGGCGCGCTATGCTTCGGGACTCACAAAAGTGGCGCCGGAATTTCTGCTTGGGATGCTTCGCATTGAATCGGGACTGGGGACGAATGTCGGGGGAGGGAAATACAAAACGGATATGAATCCTTCCCAGTGGGACACGTTCAGAAAAATTTGCAGCGAACTGGGGATCGATCCTAGCAATGTTCCAGTATCACGGCGGGCTTGCTATAACTTGGACGCGAAGGATGGATGCGGAGGATGGGGCGGAGCGATGGGGCCCGCGCAATTTATGCCGAGTACCTGGACGGGATACAAAAGCAAAGTGGAAAAGGTCACCGGCGAAGCCCCGGCGAACCCGTGGGATCTCAAGGATGCTCTTGTGGCAATGGGACTCAAGCTTGCGGCGGTGGACGGGGTCACGTCTGGGAATCGCGAAGCTTGGGCGAAGGCGGCGGGGATGTATCTGGCGGGAGGCAACTGGGAAAACTATTCTTGGTATTCGGATCGGGTTTTGTTCTATACGGACGGATTCAAGAAAATGATGAAATAATTTTTGTCAAGTCTTTTCGCGAAAAAGTTTCTTGAATCGATTGACGAATGTCTGAAAAAGTTATATAATATACAAAGTGAGATCCGAAAAGGGGGATTTTGCTTGCCAGCTGAAGCATAGGCGAAGGCTGGCTAAAGGGTGATTTGCATGGGTGTAAATCGCTTTTTTGTATTCTCTATCTGCCTCGCCGTCGGGCGGGCGAATTAAATAGACCTAATCTAATTATAGCGGGGTGAGCTTTGACTTGAAGGATGAACCCAGAAAAGCAATGGGTGAATCAGCTGAATAGAGTGAGCTCAAAAACAAAAACGAAAATATTTTCGCTGATTTTTGTTTTGACAGTAGTTTCGGCAAGCACGCTGATGCTCTCTTCAACCAGCCAAACTGTTGCTTCCGATATCACTGCGGAAAATATAATAGGCCTCACCAATTCATCGAGGGCGGCGGAAAACAAGAGCATGCTCACCGAAAATTCGAAGTTGTCTCTTTCGGCAAAAGCAAAAGCCGAAGATATGGTTGCGAAAAATTATTTTTCTCACACCTCGCCCGAAGGCGTGACGCCGTGGAAATGGATCGACGGAGAGAATTATGACTACGGCTATGCCGGTGAAAATTTGGCGATGGACTTCCAATCGGCCGAGAAGATGGAGGACGCCTGGATGAAAAGTCCTACCCATAGGGCAAACATATTGAACGAAAAATACAAAGATATTGGAGTGGCGGTGAAAGCTGGAAGCATCAACGGCAGTGAAACGATTCTTGTTGTCGTGATGTTTGGATCGGGAGACAAGGGAAGCGCGGCTATTCAGAAACCGCAGACGGATATCTCAAAAGCGAGAGAAGAAAAATCCGTTGAGAATATTTCTTCGATGCTTCCGCGGGCTGAAGTGAAACGCACGACGATAAATTTTCAAGAGCCTGTGATCACCAATCCTCAAGCAGGCGAGCGTTTGTCGAATAATGAGGTAAAAATAACCGGACGAGCCGAGCCGGGAAGCGAGGTCAATGTTTTTGACAATGATAACTTTCTTTATTCGGTGACGGCTGATGCGAGCGGATGGTTTTCTCTGGCCAAAAATTTTTCCGAAGGAGAACATAGCCTGCGCATCCAGAGCAACAAAGTTTTCCAAGGATCGAAAATAAGCTTTTTCATTGATCAGAAAAAGCCGGAGATCGAATATCATCTTTTTGCCGATCGAAACAACCCGCAGCAATTTTTCCTGGAAACGAGCGCAAACAAAAAGGGCTGTACGTTTCGGCTCGATGGAGAGTCAAGATACGTCGCCGAGGGGAACAAAGCATTGTTTGCCATCGACTCAAAGAACTCATCGGCCATATTGCGGGTTTCAGACCAAGCGGGAAACAAAGATTTCAGGCAGATAAATCTGGCCAATTATTATGCTCCGGAGAAAAAAAATATATTTTCCAACAAACTGGCAAATCTCATGTTTGCTCCGGAAGATGTTTTCGCGGAGGACTCGGGGAGGGAAGCAATGAAAAAAAATCTGGGAATTGCTCCACATCAGTTTTTTGCACCGAAGATAGCGGTTAAAAACAATTAGCGCGGAACAATTGACGGGAGGGTTAAATAATTATTAATTTTTAATAAATGTGATGTAAAAGAAAAACAGAAGATTCAAGTTCTTTCAAAACAAAATAAAAAAAATAGGGTGAAACAAAAAACACCAAAAAGTGTTTGATCAAAAAAGTAAGATGTCCTTTCTTTTTGCCCTTCGGGGCATTCCCGGCAAATTTATCCGCCTGAGCTCTTTCAAAGAACTTGGGCGGATTTTGTTATTGGGTTGATAAAATTA
>JBAZRT010000048.1:0-4842 GCA_041662765.1 Parcubacteria group bacterium | reverse complement strand
GCAGGTTTCCGAAACAACTTGCGGCACCTATTCCGTCCAAGATGCCGATGGTCACTCATATAATACCGTTTTGATCGGTTCCCGATGCTGGATGGCTTCCAATTTGAATGTCGGCACAAAAATCACCTCCTGCACCAACGGATATGTCGGCACCTGCACAACCGGCGGAGACACGGTCAAAAATCAAACCGACAATAGCGTGACGGAAAAATATTGTTATGGAGACAGTGATGCCAATTGCACTGCCAAAGGAGGTTTGTATCAATGGGATGAAGCGATGCAGTATTCTGAAACCACTCCCAGACAAGGTATTTGCATGGCGGGCTGGCATATTCCGACTGACACCGAATGGAAAACCATGGAAATGTCGCAGGGCATGACTCAAGTGCAAGCCGACCTTACCGGATGGCGCGGCACAACCGAAGGAGACAAATTGAAGGATAGCGGGCTTTGCCAGGGCCGTACGCCTTGCGACACTTCCGGTTTCAATGGATTGCTAGCCGGCAGCCGCAGTACCGATGGCGCGTTCAACAATCTGGGCTCCTACGAGTACAGCTGGTCGTCGTCCGTGTCGGGAGGCAGTGCTTGGGGTCGGAGCCTGGACATAGGCTACTCCTCGGTCTTCCGCAATACGTACGTTCAGTCCTACGGCTTTTCCGTGCGTTGCGTCAAGGATTGATCTGACAATTTGACCATTTGACAATTCGTCGTTGCCGTTTTACGGCAAGGACGGGAACAAGAAATATGAAAAATAATATGAAAAAGAAGAAACAAGAAAAAATCGCGATTTTTGAAGGATACAAAATACGGCGCGAGTATGATGAAAAAAAAGAAACATGGTGGTTTTCCGTGATTGATGTGGTGGAAATTTTAACAGGCAGCACCATCCCAAAAAGGTATTGGTCGGATCTGAAAAATAAGCTGAAAAATGAGGGTAGTCAGTTGTACGAAAAAATCGTACAACTGAAATTTTTGGCCAGCGACGGAAAATATTATCTATCAGACGCGGCTGATACTGAAACAGTGTTTCGTCTTATTCAATCAATACCATCACCGAAAGCTGAACCGTTCAAATTATGGCTGGCGCGCGTTGGCTATGAGAGAGTTGAAGAAACCGAAGATCCGGAAAAGGGCATTCAGCGGGCGTTGGCGACTTATCTGAAAAGAGGTTATTCCAAAGAGTGGGTGGACTTGCGTTTAAAAAGCATTGAAATTAGAAAGGATTTGACCAATGAATGGAATGAAAGAGGGGTCAAAACCAATGATGAGTTTGCTATATTGACGGACGATATCACTTTTGCCTGGGCAGGCCTATCGACCAAGGGCTATAAAAAATATAAAAATTTAAAAAAAGAAAATTTACGCGATAATATGACGAATTTAGAGCTGGTGCTCAATATGCTGGCTGAAACCGGCACGACGGAAATATCCAAGACCAGAGAGCCGAAAACATTTATGGAAAACAGGGAAACGGCTAAGCGCGGCGGAGGGGTGGCAAAAGCGGCCAGAGAGAAAATTGAAAGCGAAACCGGAAAAAAAGTGATAAGCAGAAGAAAGTTTTTGCGAACAAACCAATCCGGGAAAATTGAAAAGTGATCCATTGAAAATTCATTGTAAATTGAAAAGTGATAATTGAAAATTAAGAAAATATTATGGCGCTGTATTATAACCTGCCCGTGTACAAAGCGAGCTACAAATTGATGACTATGCTTTTCGCGAGTTCGAGCGGTTTCGCGCGCGAATACAAATACACGACCGGACAGGAATTGAAAAACGAGGGAATGTTTTTGATAAAAAACATCTATCGCGCCAACAAAGCAATGGATAAAATCGTTCATATCGAAAAATCCAGAGAAAATTTGGAAATGATTCGTTTGTTTTTGCGCCTGATGCAGGATTTCGGCCAATTGAGCCTCAAAAAATTTGTCGAGATAAATTTGGCCGTTGAGGAAGTTTCCAAACAGCTGGCCGCCTGGGAGAAATACAGCCGGGCGAAATCAATGGAGAAAAAACCGCCGGAATCGTCTGTTGCCGCGGCGCAGGCGAGCGTGCGGAGCAAATCCAATAACCCCCTTGCTTCAAGCGAGGAATGTTGTCCCGAACCGGGGCATATCGCGCGGCTTCATCAAAAAAATCGCGCGATAAATTCAGAGGTTATTCTCCCGCTAGCCGGCAACCGCAATACCGATGGCGCGTTCAACAATCTGGGCTCCAACGAGAACAGCTGGTCGTCGTCCGTGTCGGGAGGCAATGCTTGGAAACGAAACCTGAACATAGGCAACTCCACGGTCAACCGCAATACGAACAATCAGTCCAACGGCTTTTCCGTGCGTTGCGTCAAGGACTTGCAAACCCCGGTGAAATTGCATCCCGAACTTGCCGGAAAGCCCGGGACAATTTCACGGGGCAAACAGACGAATATGAATCAGCAACTGCTTCTTGATCTTTTTCGCGCGTATTTTGACACGCGAAAAAACAAGCGCGGAACCGCCAATGCCCTGGCCTTTGAAGCCGGCTATGAAGAAAAATTGTTCAAACTCTATGAAGAAATTGTCAATCGTGAATACAAAATCGGACAAAGCACTTGTTTTGTGGTGGACAAACCGGTCAAGCGGGAAATATTCGCCGCAGATTTTCGCGACCGCATTGTGCACCATTTGATTTTCAACTATATCAATCCTATTTTTGAAAAACATTTTATCAAAGACAGCTATAGCTGCCGGGTTGACAAAGGAACGTCGCGGGGAATCAAGAGAATCGATCACTTCATCCGTTCCTGTTCGGAAAACTATCAAAAAGATTGCTGGATTTTGAAGCTTGATATCAAGGGATATTTTATGGCTATGGACAGGAATATTTTATACAAAAAAATAGAACGCGAACTGAAGGCTGCCCGAAACATGAATTTTGACATCGATTTGATTCTTTATTTGATCCGCACGGTGGTTTTTCATGACTCGACCAAAAATTGTCGCGTCAAAGGAGCGCGCGAGGATTGGGTCGGATTGCCAAAATCAAAAAGCCTGTTTTTCGCGGCCGAAGGAAAAGGCTTTCCTATCGGAAACTTGACAAGCCAGCTTTTCGGCAATATCTATTTGAACGGATTGGATCATTTCGCGCGCGAAAAAGTCGGGGCAAAGCGCTATGGCAGATATGTCGATGATATGGTTTTTGTCCATTCCGACAAGGAATTTTTGAAATCCGCTGTTTCGAAAACAAGAGATTATTTGCGAAAAGAACTTGAGCTCACCCTGCATCCCAAGAAGATATATCTGCAGCATTTCGAAAAAGGGGTTTCCTTTTTGGGAGCGTTTATCAAGCCGTATCGGATTTATATCGGCAAAAAAACAAAGAAAAATTTCTTTGCCAAAGCAAAAATGTGGAACGAGGCGGCTGAAAAAAAGCGGGGATTGATCCCGAACTTGCCGGCAAATTCGGGAGTGGGCGGCAAAGAAGAAGCCAAAAAGTTTGTCGCTTGCGTGAATTCCTATCTGGGAATCATGAAGCATTATGATACATACATATTGAGAAAGAAAATGGCGCGGAGCTTCGGACAGGAAATTTTGAAAAGCGTCGTTTTTTCCAAGAATTTTGAAAAAGCAATACTGGCCGGTTAATCAGGTTAAAAAAGCAATTTATCGGATAAAAGATATGAAGAAAAAAATGAAAAAAATGACAAAAAATGAAATTATCAAACAAAATAGTTTTACAGAATTTTTGTTGTACACCACCCCAAACGGCAAAGTAAAAGTAGAGATATTTTTGCGCGATGAAAATATTTGGCTCACGCAGAAAATGATAGCCATGCTTTTTGATTGCTCTGCTGATAATGTATCTTTGCATCTAAAGAATATTTTTGAAAGTGGTGAGCTTACAGCGGATTCAGCTACCGAGGAATTCTCGGTAGCTGCCAGCGATGGCAAAAAATACAAGACAAAACATTATAATTTGGATGCCATTATCGCAGTTGGTTACAGGGTGAACAGCAGAAAAGCGACACATTTTCGCATCTGGGCGACAGAACGGCTCAAAGAATATATCATCAAGGGATTTATCATGGACGATGAAAGACTGAAAAATCCCAATACTATTTTCGGCAAGGATTATTTTGAGGAACAATTGGTAAGAGCAAATTTCCAATTTCCAATTCTCAATTTCCAATCAATTTTCAATTTCCAATGAAGCAATATTCAAACAAATACAATCTGGAGGAAAGAACGGCGATATTCGGAGAAAATATCATAGAACTTTGCAAAAGTATAACTCCGACGATAATAACAAGGCCATTGATCAGTCAAATAATGCGTTCCGGAACATCAATAGGCGCCAATTATTGTGAGGCAAATAATGCCAGTTCCAAGAAGGATTTTAGGAATAAAATATTTATTTGCAAAAAAGAAGGCCAGGAAACAAAACATTGGTTGCGAATGTTGGTAAAATGCGATTCTGAAAAAAGAGAACAAGCAGCGAAGCTTTGGAAAGAATGTCAAGAGCTTACGCTGATTTTTCAGAAAATTATCAATTCAACTAAGTAGATATAAATGTTGAAAATTGATCCATTGAAAATTTATTGAAAATTGAAAAGTGATAATTGAAAATTATAATTATAAGCTGTATAAAATTTCAGAAAAAATATACCAAAGATGAATGCCTTATCAAAGATTAAAACCAAATAGAAAGTTTATGCGTTTGAGAAAGATATACATTTTGATGGCGATGATGTTTGTCGGACTTGCAGTCCAGGCGGTTTTGGCGTTGCCCGCGGCGGCCGCGATCTATGATACTCACGGCACGGCGACTTCAACCAACCTGCTTTCCGGCAGTTCGGCTTCCAGCATCAAC
>JBAZRT010000047.1:0-5019 GCA_041662765.1 Parcubacteria group bacterium | reverse complement strand
ACAGTGATCAATGTAAAATAATTCAGCTTCATATAAGATCTATGTCAAACCAAAAAAGAATTTTTATCATCCATGGTTGGGCGATGTCTCCGAAAGACGGGTGGTATCCGTGGCTCGCGAAAAATTTGGCTGATAAAGGATTTTTAGTTGAAGTGCCGAAGATGCCGGATACGAACAATCCAAAAATCGAGGCCTGGACAGAGCATCTTCGAAAAACTGTTGGGCAATGCAATGAGAACACATTTTTTGTCGGACACAGCATCGGTTGCCAGGCGGTCATGCGCTATTTGGAAAAATTGCCAGAAGGAGAGAAGTCGGGCGGTGCAGTTTTCGTCGCAGGATGGTTCACGCTCGTTGGCCTTGAAGAGAAAGAAGAAAGAATGACCTCGAGTCCCTGGGTCAATATGCCGATTGATTTTGAAAAGATAAAAAAACATACAAAAAAATTCACTTGTATTTTTTCCGACAACGATCCGTATGTTCCAGCCGAAAATTGGAAGATGTTTTCTGAAAATCTGGGAGCGGAAATAATAACGGAAAGCAACGGGGGACATTTTGCGGAAGATGATGGAGCGGTTGAACTGCTCTCAGCCCTCAGCGCAGTCTTGAAAATCATTCAGGATGAAAAAAATCAGCGGGAGGAGGAGTAATAGGAAACAACGGGGAAATTGTGAAAAAAACAAGGTTCATTTGCCTATTTTGGATATTTTGCTAATATGATAGGCAGAAATGTCTTCACCGGAAATTGACGAAATCAAAAATCGCCTGAATATCGCGGAAGTGGTTGGCGAATACATAAGACTGACGAAAGCAGGGAGCGCTTGGAAAGCTCTCTGTCCTTTTCATAATGAGAAAAGCCCGTCTTTTATGGTGAGTGAGGAGAGGGGAAGCTGGCATTGTTTCGGATGCGGAAAGGGCGGAGATGTTTTCTCTTTTGTTATGGAGCTTGAAGGAATCGGCTTTCGCGAGGCTTTGGAGCAATTGGCGGGCAAGGCAGGCGTTGAACTCAAAAAAAATGAGAATTGGAAGGCAACGAGCGAGGATCGGGATGACAAAAAAGAGCTGGTCAAAATTTTGGAACTGGCGACGAAGTGGTATGAGAAAAATCTTTGGGAAGGAAGAGGGAAAGAAAAAATTTTGGGATATTTGCGAGGGCGCGGACTGGCTGACGGAAGCATAAAAAAATTCCGCTTGGGATACGCGCCCGACGGCTGGCGCAATATGCTGGAATTTTTGTTGAAAAAGGGGTACACGGTTGATGAAATAAATAAAACCGGGCTTTTGGTTGAGAAAAGTTCGGAAAACAAAATACCGGATACCAAGCGCTATGATCGATTCAGGGATCGCATAATGTTCCCTATTCAAGATATTCTCGGGCGGGTGGTTGGATTCAGCGCCCGTGTCGCTCCCGGCGGAGATGAAAAAAGCGCGAAATATGTCAATACTCCACAAACGGCGCTATACGATAAAGGGAAAATACTCTATGGTCTCAACTTCGCAAAAGTTGAAATAAAAAAAAGAAACGAGGCGATTTTGGTGGAAGGAAATACGGATGTGATCGCTTCGCATCAGGCGGGATTTGTTCAGACGATTGCCGTTTCGGGAACGGCGCTCACCGAGGAGCAGGTGAAGATCCTCAAGCGCTATGCAGAGAATCTCAAGATGGGGTTTGATATGGACGCGGCTGGGCAAACAGCTGCCCGCCGGAGCATCAAAATTTGTCTCGAGAATGATTTGAACGTCAAGATAATTTCGCTCTCGTCCGGAAAAGACGCGGCGGAGTGCCTCAAAGAAAATTCCGAAGCCTGGAAGAAAGCGGTCGAAGGTGCAAGCGGCATCATGGAATACTATTTCAAAGAAACATTTTCCCGATACGATCCGAAAAATCCGACGGACAAGAAAAAGATAGCCCAAGAGATTTTGAATGTCATCAAAGACATTTCCAATCCTGTCGAGCAGGCGCATTGGATAAAAGTTCTGGCAGGAAGGATTGAAACGGATGAAAAGATCTTGCTTGGCGTGCTGGAAAAAACGAAATCGAAAGAGGTGCAGCTTGCTGTTCGCAAGGAAGAAAGTGAAAAAGACAACCAGGAGGATAGCCTTGAAAAAAATATACTGGGGATCATTCTCGCTTTTCCAAATGAATGCCGAAACGAACTTTCCAGGATCCATAGCGAAGACTTCCAAAATGAGAAAAAAAGAGCTATAATTGAAGCAATAAAGAAAGACAAAGAAAATTTCAGCCTTGAGAAAGTGAAGGCTCTTTTTTCTGATTATGAAACGGGAAAATTTCTGGCGGAAGCGATTTTTGAAGCAGAGGCGGGATTCGGCAAAGAGTTGGGAGGAAAGCAAATTGACCCTGCGAGTGAGCTCGAAAAATATATAAGGCGCCTCAAAGAAAAAAGGCTCAAAGAAAAAATTTCCCGCATTACGCAAGGCATCAGATCAGCTGAAACAAGCGGGGACAAAACCAAGGCGAAATTGCTGATAGAAAAATTTCAGAAACTAATGGAAGAAGTAAGAGAGGATAAATAGGAGGTATCTTTGTTTAAATCGCCAAAAATTCAAATTCTTTAGCTATTTTATCTAATAACTCGAATTATGCCCAAAAAGAAGCCAATCAAGAAAAGAAAAATGAAAGAAAAGAAAAATTCCGCCAAAGGCGGATCTGCTTTGGGTGGAAAAAAGCCGAAAAAAAAGGCTGCAAAAAAAGCTGTCCGGAAAAAAATCGTGAGAAAGCCTGTTCGAGGCGGGAAAAAGCCGAAGAAGGTTGCCAAGAAGAAGACAAACAAGAAATCAGCGGCGAAAAAAATAATCGCGAAAGGAAAGAAAGAACCGGTTTCCGGGAAGAAAAAAATGGCGGAGGAAAAGGAAAAGAGCCGGATTGATGAGCTGGTGGCGATCGGAAAGCAGAGAGGCTTTGTGACGGAGGATGAGATATTGCATGTTATTCCGGAAGTGGAAAAAGATCTTTCCGGACTTGAACAGCTTTATGAAAAATTGGAGCTCTCTGGCGTGAAAATTGTGAGTTCGGACGAAGTAATAAAAACGGAAATAGAAAAAGAGGCCGAAAAAAGAGAGAAAAAGCCGGATGCGATGGATATACCGCTTGACCTTGATGACGTTTCTTCGGACTCGGTTCAGATGTATCTTCGTGAAATTGGCAGGGTGCCCCTTCTCAAGGGAGAAGAAGAAGTAAGCTTAGCCAAGAGAATTGAAAAAGAAGACTTGATGGCGAAGCAGAAGCTGACTGAAGCAAACTTGCGGCTTGTGGTTTCGATTGCCAAGAAATATGTCGGACGAAGTGCGAATTTGTCGCTTTTAGATCTGATCCAGGAGGGGAATATAGGTCTTTTTCGGGCGGTGGAAAAGTTTGACTACCGAAAAGGATACAAGTTTTCAACCTATGCCACTTGGTGGATCCGTCAGGCGATCACTCGGGCGCTCGCGGATCAATCTCGAACTATCCGCATCCCGGTGCATATGGTTGAAACGATCAATAAATACACCCAAGCGACCCGGCGGCTGGTTCAGGATCTCGGACGCGATCCTCTTCCTGAGGAAGTAGCGGCGGAAATGGGACTTGAAGTGGAAAAAGTGCGCCACATCATGAAAATTTCGCAGGAAACCGTTTCGATCGAAACGCCGGTCGGGGACAGTGAAGACGATTCGATTCTTGGGGACTTCATTGAAGATACAGAAGCGGTAATGCCGCACCAAAACGCGGCGCGAAAACTTCTGACGGATCATGTTATTGATATTTTGAAAGACCTCACTCCCCGCGAGCAGAAAATTTTGAAGATCCGTTTCGGGCTCGAAGACGGTGTTACGCATACTCTCGAGGAAGTCGGACACGAATTCGGTGTTACGCGCGAACGCATCCGCCAGATCGAAGCAAAGGCTCTCGACAAAATACGCGAAAGCGGAATGGTGGACAAGTTGAAGGATTATTAGATTTTGCGCACAAATACTTTGCATAAAAAAACGATCCCGCCGAGCGGGACCGTTTTTTTTGTGACACTATTTTTATGAATTTATTTTGTTGAAGTTTATAGTGACGTCGGAGATCCATTTTTGGACGTTGGCCGCTCCGTGTCCGGCGCAAGATGACCCGCATTTCCAGGAAATAGCTTGGGCGGGATTCCGAACACCCTTAGCCACCATTTTTTCGATTTTGTTTCCGACGGCGTTCACGGCCTCATCGGGGGAAGCAAAACAAGAATATCCGCCCGCAGTAGTTTTTCCGCCGCCTTTGAATCCCCAGTTGTTGTAGCAGTCTCGGCCGCCTATTTTCGGAGAATAGACTCCGAATTTGCTTTCCTTCATGGCGATTCCGACGATGAAGGCGGCAACGGTACGATCTTTTTTGGAAATTGGATCGATCATCGCGGCCATCGGGGTATTCTCAAGAATATCGGCCACATCATTTTTGAGATCTTCAATTTCGTTGTTATTTTCCTCGTTTGCGAGCACATTCGATTGAATGGGATTTTTGCGAAAGCCGATGATATTCAATTTTGAGTTGCTTTCGATCGGCAAATTATTTGGCGATCCGGCTTCTTTCGCAAAAGCGATTTTTGAGGCAAACACAAAAAGCAAGAGAGTTATGGCGACAAGAACGGGCCAATAAAACTCTTGTTTCTCGGAAACGTGGCTTTTTAGGTTGTTTTTTATTGAAAGTTGTACTTTTCTCGTTTTTTCCCAGCATATTTCAGCGATTTTGCGGTATTTTTCAAGCTGGCTGGTGAATTTTTGGTATTTGCAAACGATTTTTCTGTTGAATTGCAGACAATCGGTTTGCGATTGAGTTTTCGGGTAAATCCCTCCATAAATCACGGATTTACTCCAGTCACTCATTAGCATTTTTTGAAAATTTAGCTTGGGCTAAATTGACTTTATATAAGCCAAAAATAGCCTGCAGTTTCGGCCGAATTTGGCGAAACAAGCCAATAAAAAAAGGAGCATTAAATCTACCCCTTAGCTCATTGACAAGGGTCATCCTAGCATACCCAGAAACCC
>JBAZRT010000046.1:0-5021 GCA_041662765.1 Parcubacteria group bacterium | reverse complement strand
AGGAGGAATTGGTTTCAATGGATTTCAAGGGAAATCCTGCGAGCGCGATTGTTGATCTCCCGCTCACGATGGCAAATGGAAATCTTGTGAAAGTTGTTGGGTGGTACGACAATGAGTGGGGATATGCGAATCGATTGGTTGAAATGGCAGAACTGGTCGGCGCAAAAATATAGGCACAAAAAAGTTGATTTTTAATAAAAAAATAAAAAAATGTACGATATAGTCATTCGAAACGGCACTATTATCGATGGAACGGGAAAACAAGGCTTTCAGGCCGATATTGCTGTTTCCAAAAACAAAATCACAAAGATAGAAAAACTGACTGGAGTAAAAGGAAAGAAAGAGATCGACGCAACCGGGAAAGTCGTTTCTCCCGGATTCATTGACATTCACAACCATTCCGACAGCTATTGGCGGATGTTTCTCGGTCCGCAGCTTCCCAGTCTTATCTATCAGGGAGTCACTACGATTGTTGGCGGAAATTGCGGAATTTCGATTGCTCCTCTCTCCAGCGGAAAAATAATTGAGGCAGTGCAGAAGTGGGCGGATATCAAAGAAGTCAACGTGAACTGGCTTTCGATGGGAGAATTCCGGGAGGAAATGGAAAGAAAAAAGCTGGGCCTCAACTTTGCGACGCTTGTTGGGCATGGGACATTGAGGCGGGGGATCGTCGGAGATGAAATGCGCCGGCTTTCCAAAATCGAGCTTGAACTTTTCAAAAACATGCTAGAAAATTCTCTTGATGCCGGAGCAATCGGATTTTCAGCGGGGCTGGCATATAGCCATGAACGCGATGCAAAATGGGACGAATTGGAATATATGCTGGAAATAGTGAAGCGGTACGAAAAAGTTTTTTCTCTCCATTTGAGGAATGAAGGGAGGGAAATAATTTCCGCGATCTCTGAAGCAATTGATCTTGCGAAGGAGTCGGGAGTTTCTCTTCAAATTTCTCATTTTAAGGTGATGGGAAAACAGAATTGGTCGCTTGCGTATGAAGCACTCGGTAAAATTGAAGAAGCGCAAAAATCGGGAATAGATGTGAGTTTTGATGTATATCCATATACCGAAACGGGATCTGTCCTCTATGTTTACCTTCCCTCTTGGGCGGCTGATGGGGGGAAAAGGATGCTTGTTCGAAGACTCAAGGAAAAGAATCTTCGTGAAAAAATTATCGAAGAGATGAAAGAAGGCGCTGAATATCACTATGAAAATGCTATTGTTGCAATCTCTTCGCTCAACAAGTCTTTGCCTGAAAGAAAGATTTCCAAAATTGCCGAGGCAAGGGGAGTTTCCGCGGAAGATGTGATCGTTGATCTTCTCATTGCAAGCGAAGGAAGAGTGATCACGCTTCTTGATTGTCTTGGCGAAGAAAATGTAAGGAATGCGATCAAACACCCATTGTCCATCATCGCCTCTGACGGGGCGGGGTATGATATTGCCCACAAGGACACCGGCGATATCGTCCATCCGCGCTGTTTTGGAACATTTCCGCGCGTTCTCGGGAAATATGTCCGGGAAGAAAAACTGCTGACGCTTGAAAACGCGGTCAGAAAAATGACTTCGATGCCGGCAAAAAAATTGGGATTCACAGACCGGGGTACGCTTGAAAAAAATATGATCGCTGACATTGCAGTTTTCGATCCCGAGAAAATAATCGATAAGTCGACTGTCGAAGATCCATATCAATATTCGGAAGGTGTGAGCGAGGTGATCGTGAACGGGAAAATAGTTTTGGACAAAAGCGAACTGACGGGAGAAATGGCGGGAGAATTTATTGCATCTTAGGCGCAAAAACATGCAGATAAAAGGGAACAAAAAGCCAAAAGCGAAAATTTTCCGTTTTCGCGGTTACAATTTCAGCACCAAGTTGCTCAAAATAACTTTCGATTACAGAATCGAATTTTTTGATCGTGGCGCGCTGGACTTCAGAGAAACCATAACTTTGCCAAAATCTCCGAAAAATATATCCTCAGAGGAATTGCGAAGTTTTCTCGAGCCGCTGCATCTCATGCTGGGCATTAGCTATTATAAGCTTTTCTGTCCGTCCAAAATAAAATTGCCTTTCAAAATTTCGAAGGAGCAGGCTGATTTTTGGAACACGGTTTACCGAAAAGGATTGGGAGAATTTCTTTATCGGAATAAAATAGATCCAAAAAAAGTCGCAAAATTTCCATATGCCAAAACAAAAAATCAGCCGATTGATATAAAAGTTTTGGATCGGGTGCTTCTGGGTATTGGCGGGGGGAAAGACTCAATTGTTGCGGCAGAACTGCTGCGCGACTTTTCGACAACTTCTTTTCTTGTCGAGACGCAAAAGAAAGATGAGATTGCAAGCAATATTATAAAAAAAATTGGAAATTCTCCGCTCAAAATAAAAAGAAATCTCGATCCAAAAATTTTTGAAGCGCGCGTTGGCGGATATAATGGCCATATTCCCATTTCGGCTGTTTTTGCTTTCCTGGGTCTCTTATCGGCTGCTTTGTATGGCTATAAATACGCGGTTGTCGGCAATGAGCATGGCAGCAATTTCGGAAACATTGAATACAAAGGCGAGATAGTGAATCATCAGTGGAGCAAGTCAGCGGAGTTTGAGACTATGTTGCAGGGCTACGTCAGAAAATATATTACGCCGGACATCACCTATTTTTCAATTCTCCGTCCGTTTCACGAAATCAGAATTGCTCAAATGTTTTCGGTATATAAAAAATATTTTCCATTTTTCTCGAGCTGCAACAGGAATTTCACAGTTTCCAAGCAGCGGCCGGACTCTTTGTGGTGCGGCGAGTGTCCAAAATGCGCTTTTGTTTTCCTTATGCTGGCGCCTTTCATCGGCAGAAAGGAGTTGCTCAAAATATTTGGAAAAAATCTTTTCGCCGATGAAAATCTTTTGTCTCTTTTTCAGGATCTTTTGGGATTTGGAAAATTGAAACCATTTGATTGCGTTGGTACTTTCGAAGAAGCGCGAGTGGCAATGCACCTCGCAGCCAAAAACTATAAAAACGATATCGTCGTCAAAACTTTCTTGAGGAGAATAAAAAATCCCGAAAAACTTGTGGAGAAGGTTTTCAAAATGGCAGCTGCGCCCACTCTTCCCGCCCGATTCAAATTTTTGGGAACAAGGAATGTTTGTATCTTGGGGTACGGTCAGGAGGGAAAAGTCACGGAAAAATATATCCGTAAAAATTATCCAGGCTTGAAGATCGATATCCTTGATCAAAAAATCGATAAAAACTATTTGGATAAGCAGAAAGATTTCGATCTTGCGATCAGAACATCGGGAATGCAAAAAAACAAAATCGCGATTCCATACACGACGGCAACAAATATATTCTTCTCTCAAAACAAAAATTTCACGATAGGCGTGACGGGGAGCAAGGGCAAAAGCACAACGGCCAGTTTGATTTTCGAAATTTTGAAAGCTGCCGGAAAAAAAGTCCGCTTTTTCGGAAACATTGGAAGTCCGATGCTTGAAGTCTTGCTGGGGAAAATAGATCCCAAGGAGATCTTTGTTATCGAGCTTTCAAGCTATATGCTCGAAGATATTGAATATTCGCCGAATATTGCGGTTCTCACGAATCTTTTCCCGGAGCATATGGACTATCACCGAGGCGTGGAAAACTATTATGCCGCTAAGAAAAATATTTTCAAATTTCAAAATCCAGGTGATTTTTCAGTGAAGCCTCCTTTCGCCGAGGAAATTCAGCTCAAAAAATCAGAAATTCCTCTTGCTGGTGAGCATAATCTTCGAAACATCAAAGCGGCGATCAAGGTCGCAAAAATTCTCAAAATTTCCGATTCTGCGATCAAAAAAGCGATCAAAAACTTCAAACCGCTTCCTCATCGCTTGGAATTTATCGGCGAAAAGAATGGAATAAAATTTTTTGACGATGCGATTTCCACAACTCCCGAGTCGACGATCGCCGCCATCAATACTCTCAAAAAAATAGGAACTATTTTTCTTGGGGGAGAGGACAGGGGATATGATTTCCGGGAGCTCGAAAAAGCTCTGCGAAAATACAAAATAAAGAATGTTGTTTTGTTTCCCAACAGCGGAAAGCGCATTTTGAGATCGCGAAAGGATTTTCATATCATGGAAACCAAGAGCATGAAAAGCGCTGTCGAGTTTGCTTTCCAAAATACTCCAAAGGGACAAATTTGCCTTCTTTCCACAGCGTCTCCCAGCTATTCTCTTTGGAATAATTTTGAAGAAAAGGGGGACAAGTTTCGCCAAGCGGTGGGAAGACTTTAACTCACCAGTTCGCTAAAGCTCGGTTTTTCCTTTTTCGAGCAGAGCTCTCAAAATTCCTCAAAGCCAAGCTTTGCGAACGCCCCTTGACACGGTTTTTCAGCCTGTTATAATTATTCTTGCCGTTAAAATATAATAAAAAAGCAAAAGCAAGTCGATCATTTGAAGCACAATCAGGGTGAACCAAAATGAAAGACGCGACTGGAATAGTACGTAAGATATTTGCGCATTATTCCGGTCGTGTTTTAATTGACCCCGTATAAACCGCTTTGCGGTTCGACGGGGCAGGCTCAATAAAAAAACACGCTGAACCTTGACAATTGATTGACAACTTTCCCGATGCAACGTCGGGAAAAAAAATTGCAAATTTTTGTGGTTGTCCTGACCCCGATGCAAGTCGGGGGCTAAGAGTCTATTCAAATCAGAAATTAGTTTTTCTTTTCGAAAACGCTATCGATCTCTATCAAAAGATCTTTAGGTTTTCAAAATTATTCAGAATTTATTCTGGATAATTCTATTGAGAGTTTGATCCTGGCTCAGGATGAACGCTGGCGGCGTGGATAAGGCATGCAAGTCGAGGGCCGATTTCGATCGGCCCGGCAAACGGGTTAGTAATACATAGGAACGTACCCTCGAGTCTCGGATAATCTCCCGAAAGGGAGGATAATACGAGATAGTTCTCTTCGGAGTAAAGATTTATCGCTTGAGGAGCGGCCTGTGTCCTATCAGCTTGTTGGTGAGGTAAAGGCTCACCAAGGCTATGACGGGTAGGGGA
>JBAZRT010000045.1:0-5235 GCA_041662765.1 Parcubacteria group bacterium | reverse complement strand
CTCATCGTGGGAATGCTGTCCGCAAGGACCATCATACGCAACAAAGACTGGAAGAGTGAAGACAGTCTCTGGATCTCAACGGCCCAAGTCGCTCCTTCCGGCCAGCAGATTCACAACAACCTTGGAGATGTTTATGCCCGGCAGGGAGATATGCAAAAGGCAGTTGAAGAATTTCAAAAAGCGATCGAGATCAACCCGAACTACGCCGACGCCTATCACAATCTGGGAAATACCTACCAACAAATGGGACAGCAAGACGCAGCAATTGAAAACTATCAAAAAGCGCTGGAAATAAATTCGAAACTTTGGCAGTCATATCAAAATCTGGCTGCCATCTATTTCGCTCAAGGGCAGTTTGATCTGGCGGAAGAGAATATTAAAAAAGCCCTTGAAGTGAATCCTGGGGACAAAAATCTTGAAGGCGCCTTGAGGTACATCCAGGAGAACAGAAAATAGTCCGAAAAAAAGGTTGCCTGCCTTGTTGCGCAGCAAAATAAACAATAAATTTTCCCGCCAAAATCCGGCGGGTTTTTGTCAAATTGCCTGAAATTTATCGTTTTTTATGGCAGTTGACAAAAAACAAAACAAATGCTATTATACAAAGCTGGTATTTGATACCAGACATCAAAACATTGGAGGCTTTCATGGGTCCGTCATTAGGACAAATAATGGCTAGAGCAGTACCTGAGAAAAAGGGCGCCAGTTATTCGGACAAGCCTCTCGGCTTTTTCCAAAACGTCCGGGTCAAAGTTCCTGCCCGGACAAGCTGCCGCGAAGTGAAGGCTCACACTTTCACCACAGCCGACAAAAAAGAAGTACCGGTCGGAGATCATCTGGAACTTCGCTCTTGCTCATTTGGGCAGGGAGGATATGTTCAGCGAAATTTCTTTGGCTTTGGGCCTGACGATTATGGAAAAAACCGGGTCGCGAGCATCACGGCCTGGACGAAGTTCAGCGGGAGGACGGGAAAGAAAATTCTCCTCCTGGACATCCGGAAGGCTCCAGAGGGCTCCAAGGCCAAGACCTCAATGAAGTTCACCGAGCGGCGGCCCTGGGATATCCCCGTACCCTACGGCGGAGGGGTTCGCTTCTCCTTCATCGCCAAACCGGAATAATCCGGCCATGGCAATTCGCAATGAAAAAGAAAAGGCTCGATCTTGAACCATAAGATTGAGCCTTTTTCAATTGTATATCTCCCCTGCTTCATTCCAAAAAATCTTTTTTATCAAGAAAAATCAGCGAGATGGCCGAGGACTTTTTTGCCGGCTCGAGATATGTGTTTTATATCCTGCCAGTTTCGAATGCCGGTTATTTTTTTTGCCAAAAATTTTGGAGTGACGAATGATCGATATAATTTCCCGATCATTTTTTTGAGTTCTTCCTGATTCATTTCCGTTTTCATCACCGGTTCGCGTTGGTCGAAGCGGTCATAGTCTTCAGTGAGAAGCAGATTTTTTTCTTGGCAATATTTATAAAGCGGAGTGCCGGGATATGGGATCATGAGTGTCGCCTGGAGAGTGTCAACATATCCTTTTTTGAATAATTTTTTCGCGAAACTCAAGGTGTTTTCTGCGTCTTTTTTTGTTTCCCATGGATATCCGACCATCACAGTGATATGCGGTTCAAGTCCGGCGCTTTTGCATATTTTGAGCGCTGGTTCAATTTCGGAAGCGCGCATATTTTTGTTGATCTTATCCAGCGTATTTTGATTCGCCGACTCGAGGCCAAAAAGTATCATCCGGAACCCGGCCCGTTTCATCAGCTTATAAATTTCGATATCTTTGATCGCATTGAGGCGCATATTGCAGCTGATCTTCACTTTTTTGTTGTAACCCCTCGCGATCAAGCCTTCACAAAATTCCTTGAGCCAATCGCCAATTGGAAGCGTGCCGGAATCTTCCATGATCTCGCGCACGCCCAAATCGCAAAGCGCGCCAATTTCGTCGAGCGCTTTGGCAGCCGAGCGCACACGGAATTTTTCCCCCGGAAACATCGTCGTCCAGGAGCAAAAAGAACATTTCCCCCACCAGCAATCGCGGGCATTCATCACATATGATCCGGGAGTATATTTGAAATTCCCGTTTTTGCGCGCATAGAGTTTCCATTTTGTCAGCTCGCGATCAATTTGCAAAAGATCATCGAGAGAGTTCTTTGATGGATCATATTTCCCGCTATTTTTTATTTCGCCGTTTTCCCGATAATACACTCCCCCTTCGAATTCCCCTTGCCTTGAAAGTTTGTTTGCGATGCTCAAAATGATAAAATCAAAATCCCCGCCGGCGATGACAAAATCGGCTTTTGAACTTTTCATTGACTCTTCCGGAAGCGCCGTCACATGATCTCCCATCAAAATATAGCTGACATTCGGCAATTGGTTTTTTAAATCGTTTATTATTTTCCAGTGGCGCTTGACAACCGGCGTCTTGGTTTCAATGGCGACAATATCCGGTTTTTCCCGGATAATTCTTTCTTTCCATTCTTCATAGCTCAAACCTTCCGCGATGGCATCGTCCCAAAAAACTTCATACCCGTTTTCCTTGAGAAGCGTCGCGGCATTGGCCGGGATCATCGGATAGATATAGGTCGGATCAGAAAACCACTGAAACTGGCGGTTTTGCGTCAGAAGCGGCACGCCCTTTTTGGATTCAAGGGGAGGATATGATATGGCAATTTTGAGTTTTTTCATCGCAATTTGCTTTTCAAATTTCTTGTGAATAGGATCCCTTGAAAAAATCGCAGGCCATAAAAAATATGCGTCAGAAAAATATAGTAGGACGCGGAAAGAGTGATCAGAATATTTTTCTCATGCCGGTATATATCATAGAAAGCGTTGAGGAGCGCCACAAAATAGACTATCCAGCCGAATATATAAAGCTCAAGAAATATTTTTGAAAAATAAGAGAGAGCGCCTCCAAAAAAAATGAAAAGCACGAAACAGCTCGGCATAAAGTATCTCCAGTTAAGCGATGTTTTTGAGAATGTCTTGGCAAAATATCCGCGATGAAGACCATAGGCGCTGATTTGCTTCACGTGTTTCGCGAGCCCTTCGCGCCGATGGTGAAAAACAATAAGCTCCGGATCATACAAAATCCGGGAATTTTTTTTCACAAGAAGATCAAACCCCAACTTTGTATCTTCGCCCGGCCAATAATCTCCGCCGAAACCGTTCAATTCCTCAAAAACATATTTCCGAATGGAAAGATTTACGCTCGGCCAATCAGCCACAAATTTTTTTTCTCCAACGGGTCGATATCGCTCAGGAAAACCTCCGGAGAGAGAGCTCAAAAAAGTTGCTCCGGACACTCTTTGCCAGAAGTTGCTTCCTCTCGGTGTGACCGCTGGACCGCCGACGGCCACAATATTTTCGTCCTCAAAATCTTTACCGAGAATTTCCAAAAAATCATCCTTGGGATAGGCATCATCATCGATGAATATCAAAATGTCGCCCTTGGCATCGCGGATCGCAAGGTTTCTTTTTTGCGCCGGACCGATCGCATCTGTCGCGATCTGCCTGGTTTTCGGCCAAGCGTCGCGGGTTGCCTCATCGGGATATACCAAAATTTCAAAATCTTCCCTTGGAAGCAAAAGCAATTTGGGGATTGATTCTTTTATATAATCGTTTATCTCTTTTACCGGAATGATGAAGCTGTATTTTATCATATCCAATTCAATAAAATCTTTCTTTTGTGAGATAAGTTCAAAATTGTGACGGATATATAACCGATGAAAAATGAAGAAGAGAGAACAAGAACGATTTCCCGAAGATCGGCATGATATCTTGCAAGACCGAAAACCATCAAAATCGCCGTTCCGGCCAAGAAATATACCACTCGAAAATCATGTTTTGCAAAAGACAGATTGGTTTCAAGCGTCAAAATTGAAAGCAGATACGACATAAACGCGAACAGCCAAAGAACCTGGGTATCAACAACATATTTTTTTCCAAAGAAAATATTGACAATAAAATCGGGAATAAAATAATAGACGGCGATCAGACCAAGACCAATAAGCGCCGTCAGGGTATAGGAGTTCAAAAGAAGTTTTTTGTCGGGACTTTTTCCCGAATGGCCGTTGGCGCAGGCTCCCGGAAGCATGACTCCCACCACAGACAAATTGAGCCAAAGCACTATTTTTCCAAGCAAAGCGAAAGCGCCATAATATCCGGCGGTTTCGGCCGATGAAAAATATTTCACCAAAACAACATCGAGATTCGAAACAAGAACAAGCGCCAGCGAGAACAAAAAAATATTGACAACTGATTTCCGAATATTTGTTTCTGCAAAGTATTTGTTCTTCCATCCGGTTTCGGCTTTTAGCAAATCCGTACCCGTGATTTTTTTTCGGCTCCAGTGCCTTGCCAGCTGCCAGCCCACAAGAGACGCGATCAAAAAGGAGAGAGAAACAATTGCAGCGCCGTGAAAAAAAAATGCCAGGACCGCTCCCGAAAGAAATTTCGCGAAAGCAGTTGCGACTCCAGCCAGGCTCAAAAAGAAAAATTTTTGCCAGCCCCGCAAAATTTCAAAATATATGATCGTCATTGTCGAAAAGAAAGTAGCCAGACTCACGACAAGAAATCCCAGCGCACTTGAAAAATGAAGAAAGCGGGCCAAGAAAGGACTGGCGACAAAGTAAACGAGCAGTATTATGAGAGTCAGCTTGAAAACCCGAGGTATGAGATATTTTGTGAATTCCCGGTTGGCTTCGCGATCACCGTGCGCGGCAAAAACAGAAGTGTGTTTGATCGTGAAATATGAAAGCGCAGAGTTGAAAACCCCGAAAATGATAAGGAAGGAAAGCAAGCTTTGCAGCTCTCCATATTGAGTAACAGAAATATGCCGCGAAACAATGAAATGGAACGCATATCCCAAAAGCCCGGAAACAAGCGTGCCGGACATAAAGATAACGTTATCTTTCAAAAATCTGCTTTTTGTCATTCTTTTTTTCGAATGGAATAGACCGCGAGAAAATAAACCAAGCCTGTGATGATTATGCTCCCTGCTATGTCAGCGACGTGATGCACACCCGCCAGAATTCTTGCAACGCCGACGAGGATGGCAAGCAAGAGCAAAAATAGTCCCAGCTTTTTATTGAAGTGAAAAGTTGCAAAAGCAATCGCCGCTGCCAGAAGCGTATGGTCGGACGGAAAGCCGTTGTCCGCCGCGTGCGGGAGAAGGGGCGTGAAATTTCCCTGAACAAACGGCCGAGGGTCAAAATAAAAACGGGAAACCAATTTTG
>JBAZRT010000044.1:0-5373 GCA_041662765.1 Parcubacteria group bacterium | reverse complement strand
GCTGTTTTGAGGCCGATGTCGAGCGACCCGTCCACATAATCTTCCGGCAAAACGACGTTTTCGCTGAATTTCAGCTTTTGATTTTGCGCTTCTACGGCTATTCTTCCTCCGATGAGAACTGCATCATAGGTACGCGCCATATATTCAATGACCGGCATCTCTGTTTCTATTTTTGCTCCGCCAATGATGGCGATGGAAGGCCTTTTCGAGGGCGTCAAAGCTTTTGAAAGTTCTTGTATCTCTTTTTCCATCAAGAGCCCAGCGCAGGAAGGCTTGAAGTGCGGAATTTGAGAGATCGAAGCATGGGCGCGGTGTGAAGCACTGAAAGCATCATTGACGTATACGCCGAAATGATGGCAAAGATCGATCGCGAATTTTTCATCTCCTGATTCCTCCTCGGGATAAAAGCGCAGATTTTCAGCGAGCGCAATCTGTCCGCTTTCAAGAGATTGAGCTGCCTCATCTCCTTCTTTGCTCAATATATCTTTTATGAAAATTATTTCTTTTCCGATCAATTTGCCCAATTTTTTTGCAACTGGTTCGAGAGAATATTGCTGGTCAGGTTTTCCTTCCGGCCGTCCCAAATGTGAAATGATCACGATTTTTGATTTGTCCTGTTTCAAAATATGTTCGATCGTCGGCAAAGACTCGCGAATTCGAAAATCATCCAAAATTTGGCCGTTTTCAAGAGGAACATTGAAATCAGTGCGCAGCAATACCCTTTTGTTTTTGAAATCGATGTCTTTGAGGTATTTCATGTTTTTGTTTTTATCCACGAGTTATTTTCCCATTCCCAATATTGCAATGACAAGCCCCATTCCGGCAGCAACGCCTGTCAAAATCCAGGCGCGCATAGTGATCTTTGTTTCCGGCCAGCCAAGCGCTTCAAAATGATGATGGATCGGAGTCGAAAGAAAAACTTTTCGCCCAAGAAATTTTTTCGAAAAAAGCTGTATCGCGACCGAAAAAGATTCGATCACATATATTATACAGATAATAGGAAGAATCAGCGAGGAATTTGTCATAAGGGCGACAACCGCCAAGGTCGCGCCAAGAGAAACGGCTCCCGTATCGCCCATGAAAAATCTGGCTGGATATATATTGAACCAGAGAAACGCGAGAAGCGATCCGCAAATCGCGCTGCAAAAAGCGGCCAGGTCTATTTTGCTTTGCGTAAAGGCGATTGCCCCAAAAACCGCAAATGCAATGAGCAGAATTCCGCCATTGAGCCCGTCCAGTCCGTCTGTTTCATTTGAAGAAAACGCGGTAGCAAGAACGACAAAAATGAAAAACGGAATATACCAGAGATTGATTTGAATATCTCCAAATCCGGGAATATGGACAGAATGCTGATTCAGCTTGAAATAAAACCAAAGGGCGCCGGCTATCGCGATCAGCAGCAGCCAGCCGAAACGATACAAAAATCTTATTCCTCCGCCTCTGTTTGACCCCCATCCCTTCACGCTGAAAATATCATCAAAGGCTCCCACGATCGCTGTTGTTATCAGGGCAAAAAAAGGCAGCCATGTCTGCGAACGGCTCAAAAAATCAAGACGGGTGATTATTTTTGCTTCAAAAAACGGATGAATCAGATAAAAAAATGCCATGAGAACGAGCACAGTGATCCAAACCAATGCGCCGCCCATTGTCGGGGTGCCGCTTTTTCCTTTGTGCAGGCTGTGATAGACGGGCGCTTCCTTTCCATCAACCGATTCGCTTTTTATTTTTATTCCGATCTTGTATTTGTATAAAAATTTCGAAAGAAGCGGTGTCCACGCCATGGCCAAAATAAAAGCTGCTGTCCCGATTATCCAGATCTTGAGAGCTGCCATCGCGGCGGGAATAGTTGTAATGTCGGCAAATTGCATAAAATTATTTCCACTCATAATTTTCAAACGTCCAGTCGACCAATTTTTTCATATCTTCCCAGCGGTTGTTGTCGTTCAAGATCACGGCGATCACCTTGTGTTTTTCGGTTTCGGGATCGACAGCGGCGAGCATAAGCGATTTTCCGGCGTTGTATGTGAAGCCGGTTTTTCCTCCGAGGCAATTCGGGATTTGTCCGAGCAGCACATCCGTGTTTTTGAGAAGATGCTCGTATTTTCCGTCACAGGATCTCACGCTGGTTTCCTGGGTCCGCATGATTTTCCAGATTGTGTCATATTTCATCGAATACGCGGCAATGCGGGCCAAATCGTACGCCGATGAATAACATCCGGGAGCGTCAAGTCCGGATGGATTGCAAAAATGAGAATCCCCAAGATCCAATTCATCGGCTTTCTCGTTCATCATTTCGCCAAATGCGACTTGGGATCCCGCCACGTGCTTTCCAAGAGCGATGGCAGCGTCATTGGCGCTATCAATGAGCATGGCCGACAAAAGATCCTTTACGGTTATTTGCTCCCCGTCGTGGAGCCTTTCAGTGTCGCAAAGAACGCTTGTGGGACAGCCAACTTTTGTTCCATCAGCGGAAAGCGCTTCGCTGTCTATTGTCACAGTGTCATTGAGGTCTTGCACGTTCTCCATTACCAAAACGGCAGTCATTATTTTGGTGAGCGAGGCGATCGGCACTTGAGAGCGTCCCTTGTCATAGTGAAGGATCGTGCCCGAATCAACATCAATGACGACGGATGATCCAGCCAGAACCGTGGTTTCAGTATACTCCTTTTTTCTCTGGGGGATGAATCCCGATTCACCGAGAGCAGTCTCGTTCTTTGTTTGGTCGACAATCGCGTCTTTGAACGACTCGTTGCTGTTTTCATCCTTGATATCCGAAGCGCCTTCCACTTTTTCCGCTGTTGCGACTGGCTGGCTTTGCGGTTTCAAAAAAACACCGGCAAAATAAAGCTGGGCGGGGAGAAAAAGTATGATCAATAGGCTCGATAAGGCTGTCATAATGTTATACTGTTTCTTGTTCGCTGTCGCTTAATAGCTCCTCCACCTTTTCGTTTTTTGACAGCTCCTCCCAGTCCGGAAGTTCTTTCACGCCTGTTATTCCAATGCTTTTCAAAAAATCAAATGAAATTTCATACAAAAATCCTCGAATGTCAACAGTTTCCTTGCGCTCAATGAGTCCCTTGATGAGCAAAGTTCTGAGAACATAACTGCAATTCACTCCCCTGATGATTTCAACTTGCATTCTCGTTATCGGTCCGCGATAGGCAACAATGGAAAGTACTTCGAGCGCCGACCTTGAGAGCTCGGATCCCAGCTCACCGCTTACCAATTGGCTGACAGTCTGCGAATTTTCCGGATTTGTCGCGAGCTGGACCGAGTCATCTTTCCGTATGATCGCAAATCCCCTTTCTTCTTTTTGATAATCCTGATTGAGGTCGTCAACTCCGGCGATCACTTCGTTTTTTGAGACATTGCAAATTTTGGCTATTTTTGCAAGCTTCAACGGCTCTCCGGAGACAAAAAGCAGGCTTTCAAGAACTGATTTCAATTTATTTGGAGTAGGCATTTATTTTTGCTATTCTGATGTCTTCAAAAATATCAGTTTGTTCAACTTCGATTATTCGCTGTTTTACCATTTCAAGCATGGCGAGAAAAGCAACGATCACTTCGACCTTGTCCTTCGAGGAACCGCTAAGTTCGCGAAAGCTGGTTTCGACTCTTTTTTGCAGAGAATCTTTCAATTCTTCAATTTTCTCCTCAAGCGTGATTATCCTTTGCACCGACTCTTCGGGCAATTTTTCCGGAAGAATGATCCCGGAGACAACCGCTGAAAACGCTTTTTTGAGATCAAAGATGTTTATATTTTTGGGCGGAGAAAAAACGGATGAAATTCCCAGAAGATAATCCCGCGAAAACAAAAATCTCTTTTTCTTTTGCATTTCCCCGATTTTTTCCGATGCCGTCCGGAAAAGCCGATATTCCTTGAGCCGTTCTTCGAGATCGACAATTTCTTTTTCTTCATCAGGCGTTATCTCGATCGTCGGAAGAATGCTTTGGGACTTGATGAGGATGATCCTCGAGGCGATGCTAACAAATTCCGCAAGATTTTCGAGATCAATACTCTCATTTCCGCGGATATGTTCAAGATAGTCATCGGCAACTTTCGCAATGTTGAGCCGCGTGATATCAAGCTTTTGCTCCTCAATCAGCTTGAGAAGCAAGTCAAGAGGACCTTCGAATTTTTCGAGTTGAACATTGAACATTTTTTTACCCCTTCACCAATTCCATAAGAGAAACTTGTAAAAACTAAAGATATTTTTAATAAGAATTGGTGTGGGGATACAAAAATCGTACCACGAATAGCACGAAAAATCAACTTGAAATATTTCTTTTGAAAAGGGGTTATTTCAACGTTTTGTTTGCGGCGGAATCCGGCTTGAGGCCATATTTTTGGCGGCCAAAATACCCGTAAGAACGCCGATGGAGATCAGGGGAAAAACAAAGCGAATATGCAAAAAATATACAATTGGAGTCGCGATCAAAAGGCCGATGATATAGGCCATAGGCCGGACACTGCGAAAAAAATTGATGATATCCACATCCCGGCAATCGATGCGCTTGTAAAAATATGAATCGCGCAAAATTTCAATGAGGCTTGCTCCGATGCGGGTGCAAAAGAGAAGAAGCGCCCACAAAAGAACGCTTTTTGACGAAATAAAGAAAATAACCGCCGTTGAAACGGCCATTATGACAAGGGAGAAAATGATCATATTTCGCTCCTCGAATTTTTTGTCGGCGAGATATCCGGCCGGATATTGAAAAAGGACGAAAGGCAAAAGCATCACTGTGAACATTTTTCCAATATCCACCCAGGAAAATCCCAGTTCAAGAAGATACAGAGGCGTATAAATGATCATCAAGGCATAGAAAAGCTCCAGGATGAAAGAAACATAGTATATCCGCAGAACATTTTTTCGCTTGGAAAGCTTTCGCAAAAGTTCGACGAAATTCACTCTTTCAATTTGGCTTCCGTCGATATTTCGAAGTTTGAAAAAACAAATCAGCCAAACGGCCAAGATGAGCAGCGCGGCGGCGAGAAATACGGGTTGAAATCCGTATTTGTTGAGAACTATACCGGCAAAGAACGGGGCGACAAGATAGCCCGCATTCATAATAGTGAGATATGTGCCCCGGATACGTCCCGTCTTGTGATCTCGTGAACAGGTCTCCAAAAGAATATCGATATCAATCCAGGAGAGAACGGTGAGTATCATGTAGCCTATCAAAAAGCATATACCGATTTTGCCTACAGGCAAATTAGCTAGTATCAAAAGAAAAATTGCTTTCACTAGGAAATCAGCCAGAAAAACATTCTTTTTCCCAAATCTTCTCACCAAGCGGTGCCAATTGAAGATCAGCGCGAGTGTGATCGCATAGGCTACAATAAAAAAGGCCGTCACGTTATCGCTTTTCGTG
>JBAZRT010000043.1:0-5660 GCA_041662765.1 Parcubacteria group bacterium | reverse complement strand
CGCATTTGCACTGTTGATCACTTTTCCTTCAGAATCGAGGAAATAGATACTGCAGGGGCTTGTTCCTCTTCCAAAATCAGGACAATCCTTTTTGCCGGTTGAGGCATTGATGCCGGAGAAAACAACATCGATGTTTCCTGCCCCGTTTACGATCTGGTTGAGAGCCCATTCCACCCCGGATTCGGAGTTATAGAAAGCTCCGACGGAGGATTTGGTCTTTTGGTTCATCTTGGTCTCAAGCATTGTCACACTGGAAAGAGTAACGACCATTCCAAGAATCACAAAAAGAAGAACCACCGCGAAGATGAGGCCGGAACCCCGTTGTTTTTGTTTCATTGGTTTTGGTTTAATATATTAAATTTATTTCATTATCCTCTTTCCGGGGGGGGGCTGTCAAGGGGACGATTTTGTGTTAAAATTCTTTTAGGGGTCCAACCCCTAAAACATATGAGAAGAAAGGTTGAGTTTATCAACGAACAGTATTATCATGTTTATAATCGCGGTGTTGAAAAGCGAGATGTTTTTTTGGGCGATCCAGATTATCTTCGCTTTCTTAAATCCCTAAATAATTTCAATCAAGAAGATCCGGTTCTTAGTCTGTTCTGGAATGATATCAAAAAGAAAAATTTAGGGGTTGGATCCCTAAAATCAAAGCTGGTTGATATTATAGTTTATTGCCTGAATCCCAATCATTTTCATTTACTCTTGAAGCAGAGAATCAACGGTGGTATTTCCGAATTTATGAAAAGACTAGGTACCGGTTATACAGGTTATTTTAATCATAAGCATGAAAGATCAGGTGTTTTGTTTCAGGGAAGATTCAAATCAATTCATGTAAATTCAAACGCGTATTTGTTGTATTTATCCGCTTATATAAACGAAAATAATTTTATTCACGGGTATTCGAAAGATAGCCACGCGTGGAAATATTCAAGCTATCTCGATTATATTGGCAAGAGACAAGGAAAGATGTGCGACAAGAATATTATACTCGATCAATTCAATAACAATTTTAAACAATACGAAGAATTTTCAAAAGAAAATGCCCTGCATTTGAAAAACAAGAAAGAAGACGAAAAATATTTATTAGAAATTTAGGGGTTGGACCCCTAAAAGTTATGCCTAAGCAAATATACAATTTGTCTCCCGCAGAGGTTTTGAAAAAGTTTTCGGCGTCCGAAAGCGGGCTTTCGAGCGAGGAGGCGAAAAAGAGACTCAGAGAGTACGGGCCGAATAAAATTGAAAAGAAACAAAATTGGCGATGGGTGAAACTCGTCGGCCATCAATTCAACGACGCGCTGGTTTGGATTTTGCTTGTGGCGGCAGGACTGGCTCTTTTTTTCGGCGAAATGCGGGATGTGGCGATTATTCTTGTTATCGTTCTGATCAATGCGCTCATTGGATTTTTTCAGGAATGGAAAGCGGAGCGGATATTGGACCATATTCAAAAACTCACTTCGGACAAGGCCTTTGTTTTCCGCGGCGGAAAGAAAATTGAAATAGACTCGTCCGAAATTGTGCCGGGTGATTTGATCTTTGTTTCGAGCGGAGACAATGTGCCGGCGGACGGATATATTCTGGAAAGCTTCAATCTTCATACGAACAGCTTCGTTTTCACCGGGGAGTCAAAGCCGGAAAAAAAAGGAGCGAAAATAGTTTCCGAAAACAATCTGGCTGTCGCCGACATCGACAATATGGTTTTTTCGGGAGAACAGGTGAGGAGAGGGGAGGCAAAGTTCATTGTGACAGGAACGGGCTTGAATACGGAACTCGGGAAAATAGCGAATCTTGCGACGGAGGTCAAAGATGAGCTCACGCCGCTCCAGAAAAAAATACTCACGCTTGGAAGGGATGTAACAATTCTCGCGGTGGCGATCGCGATAGCCGTGATGATTGCCGGAAGTTTCTATGAAATGTCGATATACCAGAATTTCCTTTTCGCTCTCGCGGTGGCCGTCGCAGTTGTTCCTGAAGGTTTGCCGGCGGCTCTTTCGGTCGCGCTTTCTTTTGGAATGCGGCGACTCCTCAAAGTGAATGTTCTTGCAAAAAAACTGATCGCGGTTGAAACCTTGGGATCGGTGAACATCATTTGCACGGACAAAACCGGCACGATCACCAAAAACGAGCTGATGGTGACAAAAATTGTCCTGGACGAAAAAGAAATCGCCGTTAGCGGGGAAGGATATGCGCCGATTGGGGACTTTTCGATAGGCGAGCAAAAAGCTGATCCGAAAAATGTCAAAAATCTTGGATTGCTCATGAAAATAGCCGCGCTTTGCAACGATTCGGCCTTGGTTAAGGAAGAAAATAATTATGAAATAGCAGGCGATCCGACAGAGGGAGCTTTGGTTGTGGCATCGCGAAAATATGACCCCGACGAAAAGTTTTTTGAAAGAGGGGAGAGAAAGATCGATGAAAATCCTTTCGAATCGGAGCGAATGCGCATGAGTGTTGTTTTTGAAAATAAAAAAGAAAACGAGGTTTTTTCTTACGTAAAAGGATCACCGGATGTTTTGCTTGGTCTCTCCCCCAAAAAATTGACCCAAGAGGGGATAGTCCCCTTTTCCGACGCGGAAAAAAACAAGATCAAAAAAATATATGACCAGATGTCGGGAGAGGCGCTTCGGGTTTTGGCTTTCGCCTATCGGCCCATTAGAAATCAAATTTCTAACGGGCCAAGTCCCAAAAATATTTCAATTGACGAGGCCGAAAAAGATTTGATCTGGGTTGGCATGATGGCAATGATCGACCCGCCGCGGCGTGACGTGGCCGAAGCGATCAAAGAGTGCCGCGAGTCGGGCATCAAAGTGATCATGATCACGGGAGACTATGAGATAACTGCAGCGGCAATAGCGAAACAAGTCGGTTTGCTAAATTCCAATTCCCAATACCAAATATCCAATAAAATTTCAAATCAATCCCAAAATAAAAATGTCAAAAATAGTTTTGTTATAAATGGAAAAGATCTGGGTTTGATGAAAGATCAAGAGATATTGCAAAGAATAAAAAATGGCGCGTCTGTTTTTGCGAGGATCACTCCCGAGCAAAAATTGCGGATTGCGGATATTTTGAAAAAATCAGGCGTGGTGATCGCGATGACGGGCGACGGGGTGAATGACGCGCCGGCACTGAAGCGGGCGGACATTGGAATCGCCATGGGGATCATCGGCACGGATGTTTCGAAAGAAGCCTCGGATATGATCCTGCTGGATGACAACTTTGCCTCGATCGTTGCCGGGATCAAAGAAGGGCGGACGGTCTATCAAAATATCCGCAAGTTCGTCTATTATGTTTTTTCTTCGAACGCCAGCGAATTTTTGACGGTCATTTTTGGGATGCTTCTGGCGATTCCCGCACCGATCATCGCTGTTCAAATTTTGGCGATTGATCTGGGAACTGATGTCTTTCCATCACTCGCGCTTGGGCTTGAACCGGCCGAACCGGGAGCAATGGAACGGAAACCGTACAGTGAAAAGGAAAGGCTCATCGGCGCGTTTGGATTTTGGCGGCTGGTCTATGTCGGGTCGATCATGGCGACCGGCGCCGTCGTCGCTTTTCTCTGGTCAATGACGCGAGGAGGCTGGCATTTCGGGCAATCAATCGATTTCAGCTCGGCTCTCTATATGAAATCAACGGCGGCGACATACGCAGTTCTCTCGATGACGCAGATGGCCAATCTTTTGCAAGCGCGCAGCGAAAAGCTTTCCGTGTTCGCGATCGGATTTTTCAAAAACAAATATGTCATCGGAGCGATCGTCATTTCGGTTGGGATGCTTCTTTCATTTTTGCATATCCCCTTTTTCCAGAGATATCTGCACATGGCGCCGATTGACGGATGGGATTGGCTGGTCGTTGCCGGTGCAACGCTTATGGTCTTTCTCTTTGAGGAAGCGCGAAAGGCGGAGGAGAAATAGCCGGCAAGAATTTGGCGCTGAATCGTGTTTGACAATCGGGCGATTTGGCGCTATAATATACAGTTAGTAATTTCGTACGTTAACATCCAAATAACCCATAAGCAAGCCTCATCTTCGATGCAGGCGCAAAAAAGAGGAGGCTGAAAATTGGGCATAATATTTTTCTGCAAGGAATGCGGAGAAAAGCGGGGATGCAATTGGGATCCCGAAGGATATCCGGATAAATCATTTCGATCCTGCAATCAATGCCGGCTGGGAAAAATTCTGTGCCAGGCGGAAATCGATTTCAAGCAGGAAACAACGGGCAATTGCGGGTGCATCTGACAAATCAATGGAGAGGGAAAAAAGATGTGGAAAAGATTGTTTGGCTCAAGTGCGCCGTTTCCGACGAATAAGACCGAGGCGATAACATATGCTGAGGAGGCGGCTCGAGGTCTCAGGCTATGGCTGGGCATCGATATCATTATTGCCCTGGCCGTATTCGGTGCGTGGTATTATGGCGTCTTCAGCGCGACTGCTTTGACTGTCGCAATTGTAATCGTGGTTGCGGTTGCGTTTGGATGCCCTGCCATCATGATCCTTGGTTTTTCCATCGGATGTTTGCGTTTTCTGACGCCGAAGGAATATTATTTGATCGTGAAGATCAATGCTTAGGGGGTCAAGCGTACTTCCGAAAGAACAAAATTTTGCTAGGTCGGTCTCGAACGGGACCGGCCTTTTTTATTTCCCGTCTCTTCGGCGGACAAGTTTCAAAAATAATGGTAAAATTGGAGTGTGCAAATTGTTGAAACATTTAGATTAATTCACGATTTTTCCTAAAGCTCGGCTTTTCCCTTCCGCCTCTTTGAGTGAGGCGGAATTCCTCAAGGTCAAGCTTTGGAAGAATGCTTATGCTTAATCTCAAGATCGCGAAAATTTTTGGAGAGATGGCCCAATATTACACAATGAAGGACGACAAGTTCCGGCCGCGGGCTTATGAACGTGCGGCGCGGCTCATTGAGTCGATGGAGGATGATCTCGAGGATATTTATGCAAAGGGCGGCACAAAAGCGCTGATGAAAATTGAGGGAATAGGGCCGGGTCTTGCGGAGCACATTGAGGAATATGTGAAGACAGGGAAGATCAAAGTTTTTGAAAAATTGAAGAAAGAAGCTCCCCTCGATCTTGAGAGCTTCTCGGCCGTGGAGGGCGTCGGTCCGAAGATGCTGATGGCGCTCTGGGAAAACCTCAAAATAAAGAACATCAAAGACCTTGAAAAAGCAGCGAAAGAGGGGAAAGTGCGTGCTCTCCCCCGCTTTGGTGAAAAAACCCAAGAGAACATTTTGCGTTCGATTGAAATGTCGCGCGAGCATCGCGGCCGGTTTTTGCTTGGTTATGTCTCCCCTATTGTTTCGGAAATTGAAAAAAATCTTTCTGATCCTCCAAGCACTGAAAAAATCATCACCTGCGGCTCGATCCGGCGCTGCAAGGACACGGTTGGAGACATTGATATTCTGGCGGTCGCGAAAAATTCCCGCGAGATCATGGAATATTTTGTTTCGATGCCGAACGTTGAAAAAGTGATTGCGAACGGCGAAACGAAATCCTCCGTGCGACTTGATATCGGGATCGACGCGGATCTCAGGGTTGTTCCCGAAAAATCATTCGGCGCGGCGATGCAATATTTCACCGGGAACAAGGATCACAACATAGAACTGCGCAAGATCGCGATGAAATATGGCTGGAAGCTGAATGAATACGGTTTGT
>JBAZRT010000042.1:0-5827 GCA_041662765.1 Parcubacteria group bacterium | reverse complement strand
TCTCGAGGAAGAACTTCTGACTGCTCTTCAGGGGGTTGATCTGCATTTCTGGGGAGGCGAGGAAATTTATACGCCTCGTATTGCCAGAGCGCTCAATCAAAATTTTAAGAGTTTCTTTATCGGGATAGATCCGCACTTTTTCTGCCCCAAAGAAGCCTGGGACATCTTGGCGGAGCGCAATATCTCAATAATCCCAACCGGCGGTGGAGAAAGAGCCGTTGTCCGTTCAACATTCGATATCCTTTACAACGACATGCTTATATCGTCTAGAGTGGCCCGCCAATTTGACTGGCCCCTTTGGGAGCCCGGCAGCATTCGTGAATACCTGCGCGAAGTTGGATTTGGCGTTATCGGGTCCGGCAAAATTGCCAAACTGCTCCTCGATGAGGCGTTCCTGGATTTTAAAAACGTTTATTATTGGGGACGCACCAAAAAGGAGGACCTTGAAAAACTAAAAATTCCATATGAAAGGTATCTGAAGCGAGCCTTTTCCAAAGCTCGCATAATTTCCATCAATCTGGCGCAGGTTCCAGATCTGATCCGCTATGAGCACCTGAGTCGGATACCAAAAAACTCCATACTGATAAACTCTTCCCGGGCAATAACTATCAAGGCGAGGAGCCTCAGGAGATTCCTGCGCGAACGCCCGGACGTTTTGTACATAACCGATGTATTTTATGTCGAGGGCAAGGCGTATGAAGAGCTCAAATTCGCCCAAGGCGGAATCGACAAAGTTTACCGGGACATCATCGATTGTCCCAATGTGATCTTTACTGAACATCGATTCGCTTCGCGCCATCCGGAAATCGCAACCGCTGAATACAGCGAGAATCTGCTCCGCATCCTTCGCGAGCAGGGAATAATCACTTGAAACTCTTTCACGGCGGGTGCCGCAACACAACCCGCCGTTTTTTTATCCACATCTTCCGCTTGACAGGTTTTTTATTCGGAATAGAATATAGGCAATACCATGCTGGGGGAGGCAAAAAAACAAAAGCTGCTAAAGCAGCAAAAAGAACAACCAACGCCGTGCTGCATTGCAGCAAAAAAAATCCAACTTGATTCAAAGAATCAACACCCCCTCCCCAGCACCCCACAGATCCTCCTCGAGGATCTTTTCTTTATTTCCAAAAAATACATTATACTTGAAACATGCTACAAGCCTGGCAGCATCTGCCCGAGAAAATAAACGCGATCGCCTTCCATGCCGGACCGATACAAATTTCGTGGTACGGAATCATGTACCTCGCCGCTTTTATAGTCGTCTATTATTTGTTGCGCTATCGCATTCGAACTGAAAAAAAAGACATCTCATTTGAGACTGTCCAAGATTTTTTTCCGTGGGCGATTGTTGGAATGCTTCTTGGAGCAAGACTCGGAGACGCGTTCATCTATGACTGGGGATATTTCCAAAACCATATGGCGCAAATTTTTCTGCCTTTTGATATTTTCAATCACTGGCGCTACATCGGAATATACGGAATGTCATATTTCGGCGGGCTCGTCGGAATCATCATCACCTTTTATATTTTCTGCCGCGCCAAAAAAATCCCGCTTCTGGAATTTTCCGACCTCTTCGTTCCCGCCGTTCCCCTCGCCTATGCTTTCGGACGGCTGGGAAATTTCTTGAACGGCGAACTCTATGGCCGCGTCACGACAAAATTTTGGGGAATGTATTTCCCGCTCGACATCCTTGGCCAGCTCCGCCATCCTTCGCAACTATATGAATTGTTTCTGGAAGGAATTTTGCTGTTTGTGATTTTGTGGAGTTTGCGAAAATACAAATTTCCCGTCGGTTATCTCACTTCTTTTTATTTGATAGGTTATGGAGTGGCACGATTTGTCGCAGAGTTTTTTAGAGAACCGGACAACAACTGGTTTTTTCTCTCGCTCACCATCGGACAGTGGTTTTCGGTGGGAATAATTTTCTTCGGAATTTTTTTGATAATAAAAAACAGGGCCGTGGAACAAAATCCACGACCCTAAAGTCGGATGTACACCCCTAGCTGGATAGCTTGAATATAACCTCCCGCTCCTCCGGTGAGAGCTTGGCCAGCACCTTTTCTTTTATTTCCAGCCCGGCCTTTTCGTCGTCCAAAAGAATAATAGGATCCTTGGCGACCAGGAAACCTACCTTGCCGTTTGTCAGAACCCAATATTTTCCGGTCCGATGCCAGTCAGCGTCCGTTTGGCAATTGGCAAATCCCTTGGCGATGTTTTCATTTCTAAAGAAGCCAAGGGACTTAGATTTCCCTCCATCATCATTTATCCTGAATACTTCAGTCATTTCCTGGATCGTGAATCCTTCCAGACCCTTATCCGCGAGCATTAAAAGTGTTGGTTCTGACATATCGTCCTCCTCTCCTTAAAATTTCGTGGCCGGTGGCCTTCCGAAGCAGCCACAGGACCGGCAGTCCACATCCAATCGCACTTCCATGCCAGTTTTCGATTCCGGATTAGGAACTTTGATAAATTGAACCAGACATTGTCCTTTATCCGCGGCTGGTGTTCCACATTGGGGACAACAAAGCATAACTTCGTCCGGCAGTTCTACCGACCCGGATCGATTAGTTAATCCCATAGTGCCAATCCTAGTTCTTACTCCCATATCTACCTCCTGCATTCAGAGTTTTTTCAATTGTAAAAAGAGCGACCTCTCTGGCCCCTCCACAATCAGGCTAGCACATGGGAAAATAATCGCAAGTTTTCGAAGAAATTGCAAAAGAAAAAGGCAGATCCTCACTGGAATCTGCCATAATATTTTTATCAATTATTCTTATGCTTTCTCGCCAAATCCTTCCAGCGGTTTTCCCCAGCCGCCCCGCCACATAAATGCGTCCTGCGTCATGGTTTTATAGCCGCGCCTTTTGCATTCTTTTTCCCAGAAATTTTTTCGGTCAAAGAGACTCTGGAGCTCGTCACACTGACCGCCCATAACCGGATTCATGTCACTTAGCGTGGCGCCCAATACAATTCCCGCCTCTTCGTAACGCTTTAGGACAAACTTATCCGAAAAAAAAGTTACGCAAAAGTTAAGTAGCCAGCCAAGTGCTCTTTTCGCTTTCAATTTTTTTCTCACGGATGTCTCCTTTTCTATCCTTTTGGATTTATTTTTTTCAATTGTAAAAGGGCGTACTGCTCTCCGCATTCAGGCTAGCATATGGGAAAATAATCGCAAGTTCGCCGAGATTGACATTTCCCCCATTTTGGTATAATATTATATGCAGTAATCGAATTAGGCGTTTAGTCCCTCACCACTTTTACTTTTATGTATTACGTCTATCTCATTAAAAACGTGGGAAATGAGATTTACATAGGTTGTACCAGCGATCTGCGAAAAAGAATTTCAGAACATAATAAAAACAGATCAAGTTACACAAAGCATAAAGGTCCATGGGAAATTAGATACTACGAAGCTTTCTTTTGCAAATATGATGCTTATAAAAGAGAAAAAGCATTAAAAAGGCATGCAAGAGGGACGCAGGAGCTAAAGAAAAGATTATCTGGAAGTTTAAAGTAAAAGTGGTGAGGGATGAGAAAAGTCGTCGCCTAAGTGAGAACTATTCCCCGCCAAGGCGGGGGATTATTAACAAATTAGGCGAAACGAAAAATGGACTATCAAAATCGTCCTCAACGGCAGATGAATGATGTAACCGACCTCGGTCTCAAATGTACCGAATGCGGAGTGGACATCAAGGAGCTGCCTTTCCAGCCGACCAAGCGCGATGACGACACTTATGGCAGAATTTACTGCCAGGAGTGCAATCGGAATCGCCGCAAGAGTTCCGGCGGAGACAGAGGCGGATTCGGTGGCGGTGGCGGTCAAAGAAACCGGTACTAATCGAACCAAAAAACAATCCCCAATTCGGGGGTTGTTTTTATTTGTGTTAACAACTCTTCGTTATATACTGATAGTATGGCTTGGATCTTCAAAAGAACAATTTTTTCAATCGCAATACTCGGTCTCCTTTTCTGCGCGTATTTCTTTTTGTCCGCAAAAAAAACGACCCGACCGCAAGAAACGCCGACCGCAAACAATATTCCTGTCCAAACAGAAAGAGAGAAAGAAGTGAAGATCGAAGAGAAAAAAGGTGAGGAAGCGAAAACTATTTCGGCGGAAAAAAACGAGGAAACAGTGCCCGAAATTCCTTCCAAATTTCTTCTTCAAATTCCCTTCTATTCCCAGGCGCCATTCGGCAACTGGGACAAAGTCCACGAAGAAATGTGCGAGGAATCGTCGGTTCTCAATGCCGGATTGTATCTGCTGGGCGAGAAACCGTCAAAAGACGCTTTCGAAAAAGAACTAATGAGTTTCAAAAAACTCGAAGAGAAAGAACTGGGGGATTACAAAAGCAATACTGTCGCTGAAATAAAGAGAGTCACCGATATCTATTTCGGCGGAAAGATAAGTTCGAAAATAATCAACGATCCGACGCTTGCTGATATCGAAGCTGAAGTTGCCTCAGGGAATCCCGTAGTCGCGCCACTCGCCGGACGTGATATTGGAAATCCAAATTTCACCCCGCCGGGTCCCGTCTACCATATGCTCGTCATCAAAGGATATGACGCGCAAAATTTCATCACCAATGACGTGGGCACGCGCAAAGGCGAATCTTATACATACAAAAAGGACGTGATCATGAAAAATATGCACGATTGGAACGCACAGGATATCCACTTGGGAGCAAAAAGAGTGCTTGTTTTGTATAAATAGGCCGCGAAATTCGGTGATAAATCGTGTTTGCATGAATAACTTCTTCCATCTATAATAATATAAGTTAATCGCTTAAAAGGAATACCAAATAATGTTCTGTTTCGTCGACTTTCGCAACAGGCCTCAATACAAATACACCTTCCATTCCCGCGAAAAGGCCCGGGAATATCTTCGAAAAATACAAAACAATTCTCTTGGAGCTACAATCATTCACGCCGACGGACGGCGGGAATATTTTGAAAATGGCCTGCCTTCAAATATCGTCCAAAACTTCGGCAAAAATTTCCAAATCAAAAAAGGCTGCCACATCAAATACAAGATCAGCCCGCTTGCCGTCCTCGACGGAATCGCTCCAAAGTCCGAAAAAGAAAAATCTTCAAATATCTCCAACTGGAAAAGCCGTTTGTCTTCCCCTCTTTTTATGATCGGAAATTTGAAATTTTCCGCCTGTCTTCTGATCATATCGATGGTTGCCTTCTCCTTTTCCTATATCTTCCAAAAGAATTTTGGCCGTTCAGCCGTTGCCGAAGAACTGAAAAATTCAGGCGGAATTGTTTTGGGCGTGGCAGGCGACAGAACCGACGGGATAACTCCAGATGAAAACAACAACTCCGACAATTCCCTCCAGCTCGCTGACGAAGATGTCATCATGAACCTCATCGCGAGAATAGACGACGAAAAGAACATAGACTTCACCAAAGAAATTCTGCCTTATGTTAAAGGCAAGCCGATGGAAGATATGGCTCCATACATTGCCAAGCAGCCGCGCATTGTTGCCGCCTTCATCGTCGGAATCGCCATGAAGGAAAGCAAATTCGGAGTCTATGCTCCCCACGACGCCGCTGGGAACGATTGCCACAACTATTGGGGATACCGCGGACCGGAAAACACAACTGCTTCAGGATATTCCTGCTTTACTTCCCCTGAGCATGCGATCCAAGTTGTCGGGAAAAAGATCAACAAGCTCGTAGCGCAGGGCATTTCAAACCCCGCCGAAATGATTTCCTGGAAATGCGGCTCAAGTTGCGCCGGACATGGCGAGGAAAACGTCCGCAAATGGATCGCTGATGTGGGCGTAAACTTCTATAAATTGAATTCAAAACATAGTTCGTG
>JBAZRT010000041.1:0-5852 GCA_041662765.1 Parcubacteria group bacterium | reverse complement strand
CCACAATATCCGCGAAGGACAAAATAGCCCTCTCGATCAGCGCTTCCTCATTGTATATGACCATCACAACCGACACGGGCAGTTTTTTGCTTTTGTTTTCCGGCATAGATATATTATGATCCCTTCAATATTTCGTATTCCTGTTCGGAAACTTTTTCCCACAAGTATTTTCTTACGAACTCTTTCCCGTCCTTGCCGACCTTTTTTCTCATCGCATCATTTTTCAAAAACTCCAAAACTTTGCTTTCCAAAAAATCCAATTTCAAGACAAAAAAAGATTTTGCGATGATGAGAAGAGATTTCAAACAAAGACCAATGAGACTTTTGAATCTCAGATTCGACTTCACAGAAATGCTTTCAAAATTGATCCTGCTTTCGCGAAGAAAATCAAAAAAACGCTTGTCGGAAGAGACGGCCGTTATTTTGAGACCATCCAAACGGCCCAATCTTTTCAAAATTTCGGCGAGCCGAACCAGCGCCCCCGACTTCCCGTCATAACCGACAGCGCGAGGCACAAGCGAGGTGACAACAATTTTATATCCTTTGTTTTCCATAAACAAATCCCCTAAGAGAATAGAAAAAACTGACAAACAGCAGATATATGTTGAAAAAAGGCAGTATTAAGATTCTTGGATTTTTGTACTCTTTTGAAAATACGGGCTTGGTGTATAAAAAAGAATAAATCGCGATCAAAAATACTGATAAAATTCTCAAATACGGCACGAGCAGGGCAATCAGCAATGCTTCTCTGAAAAAGGACCTTAGAAAAGAATGGGTTTCGTGAATTCTTCCGCGAGCAAAAAGCACTCCCTGCGCTTCCGAATATTGTTTTTGCTTTTGAACTATATCTTTCCAGTTGAAGCGCGAATCAATTTTGTGGAGATGGATGATTTTCGCTTCCGTATCAGCCACTTTTCCAATTTTTTTCAACTTATACACCATGTCTCCGTCTTCGCCGGCTGTCTTGAAATGAACTTCATCAAAGAGGCCTGCTTTTTCAAGCGCGCTTTTTCGAAAACAATCAAATTTTCCGTCGATTCCCGAAAAATCTTTTCCGGCAAGCCTTGCAAAAAAACATTTTTGCCAGAAATTATATTTGCTCCAAACTTCCATCGGATGAGCGACCACATGAGTTGAAGCAACAACCTTTTCATCAACAAACGGCTTGACCAATTTTTCCAGCGCTTCTTTTTCGAGAAGAATATCCTGATGCAATGTGACGATGAAATCTCCCTTGGCCGCTCTTATGCCTTTGTTATAAGCAGCCGCAAGTCCGGTTTGCTTTTCGTTTCGAATCAGCGTATAGTTTTGTTTTCCGTTCAGATATTCCCTGATCGTCCGGACTGATCCATCACTCGAAGCGTCATCAACAACAACAAGTTCATCAAATTTCTTTGACTCCGCGAAAAGACTTTCCAGCGTTTTTCCAAGAGTTGATTCTCCGTTATGCACCGGCATGATCACGGAAATTTTCTGTTCTCTTTTCATGATTTTCTTCCTGTTTCAATATTCTGATTAGTTTTGCCGGACTGCCGGCAATCACGGAATAGGCGGGAAAAGATCTTGTGACGACGCTGTTCGCGCCGACAACACAATGTTTTCCCAGATGAACACCCTTCAAAACAAAAGAATGAGCGCCTATGAAACACTCGTCTTCAATGACCACTTCTTGGCCTTCGGTTATGCCGCCTTCGAGCGGTGAGATATCCGGATCAAGCACATTGTGATCATGGTCTATTATGGAAACGCCGTAGGAAAGCAGACATTTTTTTCCGATGGAAATTTTCTTGCAAGCCGAAACCACCAAATTTCTTCCCGCCTGCGTCCCATCGCCGAAAAATATTTTCGCGCCTTTTGTTTCTCTCGAAATATCAAACCACGCGCTCCTGCCAATAGCGACATTTTTTCCCAGCTCAATTCCTTTGAGGACCGGAGCGACAGCATAACCCGGACCAATGAAGCTGTTTTTTCCAAATTTCATTCCTTTGATCCTCGCCGGAATGGAAATCAAATGAGCGACAATTTTGCTGAATATGTTCATTTTATTTTCTTAACACAAAAAATTTCGAAAGCGTGCCTCGGAAATGGATAGGCGATGAGCTGGCTCAACGTAGCAACGATAAACCAGAAAAATCTGGGCCGGAGCCGTATGGATGCCATAAAATCGTCCCCCGTTCCCTCAAGCGGCGCCTCTTGGCGAATCCATTTGAAACCGGAGAGTCCCCGGCAACAAAATCCCATTTTCTTCATAGTTCCAATACTCCAACCCGAAAGATGTTTTTGAAAAGGATTTCCATCAAGCGCTTGCTGGGGCAAGAATCCATTGGGCGTGGAAACAATCACCTTTTTTTTCGCCCACTTTTCGGCTTTTTCAAACATAGCATAACCAATATTTTCGGGAAGGTGTTCAAGAACTTCAATCATAATAACAGCATCAAAGCTATTTTCGGGAAAATCGACTTCTTCAACTTTTTTTTCGATGTATTCCGTATGGATTTTTCTTTTTTTCGATTCTTCAATGGCAGATCCAAATGTTTCCACCCCGATACTGTGCTTGACACTCTTGCAATATTTGAGAGGCGAAGACGACCCGCAGCCAAGATCAAGAACGCTCTCGCAATTCCGAAGCTCCTTTTTGAGGCAAAAAACCGTTGTACGGAAAATGCTTGAAAAAAATCGAGAATGATAAATTTTATCAATGAGTATCTTCATTCCAGTTTGTAGTTGAATTCAATATGGCGCAATTTTTTTGAATTTATTTTTCTTTTGTACCAATCAACAAGCGCAATGAGGACAAACGGCGGCGTGACAATACATCCCAGGCTGAAAAACCAAACTGTCGGACTGAAAATATTCTCCCAGCGGTATTTCAAAAGATACCAAATTTCTCTCAATAAATATTTGTATCTGGCATAATTTCTGATTTGCGCCAATCCGACATAATTTTTGGCGACATAATTTTTGATCGCATATTTCCTGAATTTTTCAAATTCACCCCCTGGAAAAACGCTTTCAAAAAAATCCACCCAGCTTTGGATCGGAGACTTGTCATAGATCGAAGACACGCTCCGGCACTGGCTGCTTCGGATCCTGACGGCAAGGTTGTAGCCTTTGAGAAACACGACCGGGTGCTTCTTTAATATAGAAATAAACGGATAGACGTGGCAAGGAAAAATATCCCTGTGGAAAGGAGTGTCAAGATATTTTTTTCTCATGGCAAGCCCCGAAAGCTGGCCGGCGACGTCTATGGTCAAGACAATTCTCTCGAAATCATCAATAATGCGAACAATTTCATTTTTATTCGGGTTGAGCTGTCCCGTGGCTCGCACGGGCTTGTTGATCTTTTCGTCAAACCAGAAGTATGACCTGGCAACGGCCCCAATGTCATCCGAAATTTTGAACGCTTTGTATGTTTCCTCGAGCGCGCCCTCGCCCAAGATATCGTCCTGCCCCATGAGATATACAATGTCCCCGGTCGCTTTTTTGCTCAAGTCCTCCAAGTTTCCGGAATAACCGATATTTTTTTCGTTTCTGAATATCTTTATCCGCGGATCGTTGAATGCCTCGACGGCTTCAACGGTATCATCTTTCGATGCGTCGTCCTGGACAATAATTTCAAAATCTTGAAAACTTTGAGACAAGATGCTGCGCAAAGTATCGCCGATCACTTCGGCGCCGTTATAGGCTGGAATGAGAATGCTGAATTTCAAATCGTTCATCTTAGTAAAAATTTTATGCCAACCAAAGATCTCAAAAAGTACATGCCTGCAGCCAAAATCGGATGCCGCAACATTTTTTTCCATTTTCCGTTTTCAAAGAATACACCGAAAAAACGAAAGCAAAATCCGAATTGCTTCTTGATGTCCGAGTCGCCTCTCCCCCACTTTTTGATATAGACATCCAGATTTTTTGAATAATACCCTTTTTTGGCAAGATATTTTTTGAGGCTAAACTCCTCTTCATTGTGATAAAGCGGATTTTTTGCAATATCAAATTTTCCCAGTTTCTTCAGCCGCTTGTCGAGATCCCAATCTTCGCAGGCATACATTTTTTCATCAAATCCGCCCGCTTCCAGAAATTTGTCTTTCCGAATGAACCGGACCGCGTCAATCACTGTCCCGTTATAAAAATCCCTTTCGAACCTCCTAATTTTTGAAAAAAAATTCTTTCCTGCCACGATTTCCGGAATATAGAGAGCAACGACAGCTTCGCCGCTTTTCACTTTTTCCGCGCATTCATTGATCACCCTTTCGCTCAAAACCATATCCGCGTCGAGATGAAAGAACCATTCGCCCTCCGATTTTTCCACTCCGAAATTCTTCTGAGCCGACCTTTCCGGTCCATGATCGAAAACTTTTTTCGTGTATCTTGAGGCTATTTCTTTTGTTTTGTCAGAAGAGTTGTTATCAACGACAATGATCTCGATATTTTCCGCCGGAAAAGATTGCGCCAAAACAGACTCGAGACAATTCCCGATGTTCCTTTCTTCGTTTTTTGTTGTTATAATGACGGATATCAGCATATTCGGCTCTAGCCTAATACTATCTTAAGCTCCCGAAAAAATCCATTTTATGGGACTCGACAATTTGCAAAAAAATTATATAAAGAAAAATCTGCGAAATTACCCTATTTCAAAAATAGCCGCAGATTTGGAGCTTCCCGAGAGCGAAATTCTGGACTATCTCAAAAAAAGGTGGTCCCCGGAAAAATACGAGCGATTCTTGAGAAATCGTTTTGTGAATAAATCAGCCCCAGAGCAAGGAGCTGTTTCCTTCAGCTTTTTGAATTTTTTCCGCGAGAACCGGCTTATTCTTCTTTTTCTTGCCGCGTTGGTCCTTGTGTCCTATGCCAATTCTTTCGGAAATGGTTTCGTTTCCGATGATATCGGCGGTTTTCTGAGAAATGAGAATATTGGAAAATTTTCAAATGTTTTTTCCGGTCCCGTGCATTTTTCGCTGTCGGCCTTTTTTCAGTTTATCGCCTTCCATATCGGCGGGATGCATCCGTTCACTTTCCGAATAATCAACATTTTTTCCCATCTCGGATGCGTGATCATGGTATATTTGCTTTTGACCCTCTCGATGAAAAAGCAGATCGCCTTCGTCGCCGCGGTTCTCTTCGCGGTCCATCCGATTCTCACGGAATCAGTCTCCTGGATTTCGGGCGGACTGTATTCGATGTATGCTTTTTTCTTTCTGCTCTCATTTCTTTTTTATCTTTTTTCCGAAAGCGACAAAAAATATTTCCGCTATTCGATCATCTTTTTCATTTTGTCCGTCCTTTCCTCTGAAAAAGCCATAGCGCTCTTTTTGGTTTTTGCGCTGTATGAAATATCTTTCGGAAGTTTGAAATACAATTGGAAAAAAATATTGCCCTTTTTTTCCATAAGTTTTTTTCTTCTGATATTTTACGCGCTGAAGATCGGATACCGGGTCTCCGCCGTCGAATCGCAATCTTACCAACAAGCGGGAGGCGGGATATACAATCCGCTTATTCAGATACCGGTGGCAATCGGCTCATATTTGAAACTCATCTTCTGGCCGGCAAAGCTGACGCTTTACCAAACTGAAATGTCATTTTCCCAAGGTCAATATATCGCTCTTTTTTTGATCTTCCTGACTTTCTTGGGAGCGCTTTTCTGGAGCTGGCGCAAAAATAAAGATGTTTTTTTCTGGCTGGCATTTTTTTTCATCACGCTTCTTCCCACCCTTACTCCGTTCAAAATTTCTTGGATAGTCGCCGAAAGATACGTGTACCTTGGGACACTGGGGATCATCGTTGTTGTGGCGATGGCCGTCAACAAAATTTTGAATTTCGGGGAAAATGGAAAAATGGCCGGCTACTTTCTTCTC
>JBAZRT010000040.1:0-5908 GCA_041662765.1 Parcubacteria group bacterium | reverse complement strand
TTCGGAAAAGGTGGCCGGACGGTATTTTCGGTAGAGAGTAGTGCTCATATTGGTTTATTATAGGGAATCGAGAGGGTAAAATCAAATCTTGGCAGGAACAAGTCTATGCTTTGTTTCGGTTCATGAAACAAAAGGAGCAGGCCGCAAGCCTGCTCCTTTTGTTTTTGTGATTTATCTTATTTTTTGAAGACCCAAAATTTATAACCTATGAAGTTCCAGGCCATGACGCACAGGGATGCCACGGCGGCGGAAACGCTGGCCCAGGTTTTGACTTTGATGCCGCCCAGCGGTCCGATGACGACCACGAGAATACCTGCCACGACGGCATTCAGGATGAGTCCGATTACGCTGATCATGATGAAGTGCATGAATTCCTTGCCGGTATCTTTGCTGTCAACTTTTTTGAATGTCCAAATCTTGTTCCATATATAGCTGTTTGTGACGGCAAAGGCGAAAGAGATAACTTTAAATGCGATATAGGCGGCTCCGACCGCTGTTCCTGACATAAAAATCAGCAGATTTAGGATGCCGATATCGACAGCGAAGTTGGCCGCTCCGACGCATCCGAATTTCGCGACCTGAAAAATTATCCTAATGTATTTTGACAGAAAATAGCCGATAGCCACTCCAACCGCCGCAAGAACGGTGAAAGCGATGGCGATAGCAAAGGACATATTCGCGGAAATCGCGATGTTCATATTTTTGAGCACGACAGGAAGAAGTGCGCCAAATATGAGTCCATTGATGGCTCCAAAAAAAATGTCTCTTCCGGTTAGTCGCTGGATCTGGTTTGTTTTTGCCATTTTTTTATTTTATGTTTTTATATTGTTGATTTTCCAAGTTCTGTGTGGAGTTTTTCCACGTCCGGCGTCCATTCGTCCACAAGATCAACCTCCAGCTTGCCATCCTTGCCGAGGTTGTCTTCCATGGTTTTGGCGACTTTTTTCTCGGACTGATCTTCGTTTTCAAGATCTTCCAGGGAGAATTCACCGCCCGAACCTTTTTTCACAAGATTTTCAATAGCTGCCCAAACCGTTTCACTGTCTCGCGGCACCACAATCGTCACCTCGTCGCTCATCTCAGCTTTGAAATAGGTGACAGAGGCAAGAAGAACGCGATAGACTTTCCCTTCGGCGATAACAACGAAATTTCCAAGATCGTCCTGGCTGACAATTCCGATCACGCGTTTTCGCTCGACAGGCCCGATCTGCTTATAAACAAAAGAACCGTCCGGAGTAATGGTGAGTTTGAGCATATCGCCCTCGACCAGCTTCGATTTTGAAGCATAGTTGGCCGGGACGGGATACTGCTTTCCGTCGGTTCCAATCATAACTTGTCCGTCAAAAACTCCTTCAACAATTTCTCCTTCTTCGTCCGAGATTGGAGCGGATATCCGGTGAGAAATTCTTCCTGACGGGCCTTCGATCTGAGATAACATCGCCCGTGCGGACGCAATTGTTCGTTCGGCTCCCGCTATCATTTCTCTGATTGCGGCTATCTTTTGAAGTTTTTGATCGTTGTCTTTTTCGCTGGTTTTCTTTTTTGGCATTTATTTCTTTGCAGCTGTTTTGGTATGCGGACAATAGTCAAATCAAAAATCCCCCTATTCCAAAAAAGCTGCTTTTTATTTGTATTTTTGTATTACATTCATATTATACAATTCCTTTCAAAACCGTGCAAGAAGGCAAATCTCAGGGAAATTGTGGATAAGTCCGGACTTTTCAAGCGCAAAAAATGAAAATTCTCTCAAAAAAGAGCGTTCCAAATCTTGACAAAAAATATCAACGGTGCTAGTTTTTATATAATTAGAATATCTAATAGTTAGATAATGAAATAAACATATGAAGAAAAAATCAGCCACCGAGAAAATCATATCCCTCATGTTCAACATGGGAAGGGCGATCAAAAAACAATGCCTCAAAAAAAGCGGGCGCTCGAACGGTCTTTCCATCCTCCAAATTGAGACGTTGTGGCATGTCGGGGAAGAGAAAGAAGTGCTGATGAAGGACCTGGCAAGCCATCTTTTTATCACTCCGCCTTCGGCGACATCTCTCACGGACGATCTTGTAAAAGCGAAACTGGTGGCAAGATCCGAAGACAAAAAGGACAGGCGAACCACCGCCATATCTTTGACCTCAAGGGGGAAGCGGGCGCTTGCGAATTTTTTGAAAAAAAGAATGGAAAAAGCCAAAAAGAAAATAGACAAGCTGACCTATTCCGAGAAAAAAGCTCTGCTCAGGATATTGGAAAAATTGGCGAAAGAAAACAATTAGGTGAAATAATCATTGTTTCGGTAAATTTTATGAAAAGTTTTGCGAACTCAAATCGGCAGTTGATAGCAATCGCCGCGATAGCGGCTCTGATCGGGATTTCGATCTGGGCAGCAATTCACTTCACTCAAATTCCGGCGTTCTCAAAAACGCAGATTTTTGAAGTGCAAAAGGGCGCGATCAAGACCGAAATATCGGCGGACATCACGCTGCAGCCGGCGACGAACGCGGATCTGGCCTTTGAAAACAGCGGAAAAATCAAAAATATCTATGTTTCCGTCGGTGATCAGGTGAAAAAGGGGCAACTTTTGGCGGAAGAAGTGAATAGCGACTATGTTGTTTCTTTGCGACAGGCGGAAGCGGCGCGGAGTGCCGCCGAAGCCGATTTGGAGGGCGCCCAAGAAAATATCGATGTCCAGAAGGCCAAATTGAAAAGCCTTGAAAGGGCGAAAGCGGCAAAATATGATGTAAAAGCTCAGAAAGAAACCAAAAATCAGGCCGATTCCGGCGCCGACTCCAAGGAAGCGCTCCTCGAAGCGGCCAACCAAGCAGTGATCGCCGCCAATTTACAATTGGCGAAAACACGGCTGACGGCTCCTGCGAATGGGGTGATCACGGAAAAATCCATTGAAATCGGGGAAGTGGTTTCTCAAGCCGGTTCGGTGATGAAAATTGCCTCAACAGACGTTCTCGAAGCCGATGCCTATGTTTCGGAACTGGATGTCAAAAAAATTGCGGTTGGCGCTTCAGCTCAGATATCAATGAGTTCAGCCGACGGAAGAAAGATCGATCTGGAATCCAAGGTAAAAAATATTTATCCGGCGGAAACAAATCAAAACGGAACGTCTTCATATAAAGTTGTATTTGAATTGGCCGGTCAGGATTCCAATTTCAAGTCCGGAATGACCGGAACGGTGAATATCAAGATATCAGAACGATCCGGATCGATAGTTGTTCCTCAAAGTTCTGTTTTTTCGGACGGAGGAAAAAAATATGTAATGGTGATGTCAGGCGGTTTTCCCGAGAGGAAAGATGTTCAGATCGGGGCGCAGAGTTCTGACGGGATGGTGGAAATCCTTTCCGGGCTTTCGGAAGGGGATAAGGTATTAAAATTCTAACAATATGGAAAAAGAAAAAAACGAACAATCCGCAATCAACGGCAACGGCGGGAACAAAACCCGTCGAATAATGATCTTTGCCCTGATCGTGTTTGTTGTTGCGGCGAGCTTCATCGGGATAGTCTATCTCGACGCGATATCAAAACGAGTTTATGTCGAAAAATCGGAAATCGATGCGTCTTCAATTGCGCTTTCTTCGAAATCAGGAGGCGTTCTGGAAGAACTGTATACAAAAACAGGCGATGAGATTTCTGCGGGCGAGGTTGTGGCGAGAGTCGGCAATGAGCTGGTGAAGTCAAAAGATGCGGGTCTTGTGATCAGCCGGCAGGATGAAGTCGGGAAATATTTCAATCCGGGAGAGGAGATTGTGACAATGATCCGTCCTTCCGATCTGCGGGTTGTGGGAAAACTTGAGGAAGACAAAGGCCTCAAAGACGTGAAAGTCGGACAAAGAGTTTTCTTTGAAGTGGACGCGTTCGGGACAAAACAATATGAGGGCGTCATTGATGAAGTGAGCCCGACTTCGAGGCCTTCGGATGTTGTTTTCAATATTTCCGATCAAAGACAGGAAAACGTATTCAACGTGAAGGCACGCTTCAACTTTTCGGAGTATTCGGAACTCAAAAACGGAATGTCGGCCAAAATGTGGATTTATAAGTAGTATATCCAGATTATGGCTGAAAATAACGGGCAAAAATCAAAGATAGGCCGGTATCGCTGGATGATACTTATCACCGTCATTGTCGGCACTTTTTTGGGACGGCTGGACCAGACGATCGTCAATCTGGCTTTGCCAAAAATAATTGCTGATTACAGAATCACGGTGACATCCGCCGGATGGATCGCGACAGCCTATATTCTTGCCAACGCGATCTTTGTTCCCATCTGGGGAAAACTGGGCGATACGATCGGGAGAAAAAAAGTATACCTTTGGGGATTTGGAATTTTCATTTTCGGTTCGGTATTGGCGGGATTTGCCTGGAATTTGAGTTCGCTTATCGTCTTTCGCGTCATTCAGGCGATTGCGGGTTCGGCTGACTATCCCACGGCGATGGCAATTTTGGCGGTCACTTTTCCTTCCGGGAAGGAAAGGGCCCAAGCGCTTGGAATATGGTCTTCTTCTTTTGCGGCGGCGGTTGTTTTTGGGCCGCTCATCGGGGGGCCGCTCATCGACAATTTTGGCTGGCGCTCTATATTCCTCATGAATCTTCCGGTCGGAATCATCGGAATCATCATGGCGCTCACATATATCAAAGAATCCGTTTCTGAAAAAAAGACAATCTTTTTTGACTGGTGGGGCGCAATCACTCTCGGCATATCTCTCGCGGCTCTCGTCCTGGTTCTCGACAAAGGGATGAGCTGGGGATGGCTATCGTGGCAAAGCACAGTTGCATATTTTGTGTCACTTGTGTCTTTGGCGATTTTCATTCGGGTGGAAAACAGTCATCCCGAGCCGATCGTTGATTTCAAATTTTTCCGGATAAATGCTTTCACCAGCACCCTGATAAATAATTTCGTCGTTTTCATGGGGATGATGGGAAGCGTTTTTTTGATCCCTATTTTCGCTCAAACCTATCTTGGATATGATGCGACGAAAACCGGATATCTTTTTATCCCAATGGCCTTCATGATCATCTTGGCGGCTCCCCTGGGCGGTTCGCTCACGGGAAAAGTCCAGCCAAGGTATGTCATCGCGGTGAGTACGCTTGTGGCGGCGATCGGCATCTTTTTTTTCACAGGTATTGATGCTCGTTCGCACGCTATGAACATTATCTTGCCTATGTCGATCATGGCCTTCGGAATTGGTTTTGGGATGGCTCAGCGAACGAACATCATCGCGACGGTTGTGCCACAGCAGGAAATCGGAGTGGCGTCTTCGATTTTGGCATTGGCGAGAAATATTGCCGGCGCTTTCGGAATTGCATTGTTTGGAACGATACTCAACAACGCTACGGAATCAAAAGTATTGGAGATCGCACGCTACAGTTCTCTGCACGCATTCACGCCGAACGCAGTCAGCCAATTTACTTCGCTTATCATTCTCAAGGCGCAGATCGGAGCCTATAGGACTGTATTTTTGTATGCCTTTATTATTTTGATCGTGGGCGCAATTTTGTCTTTGACCATCAAAGTGAAGGAAAAGATCAAGCCGGGAGGAGAAGAAGTTTTGATTTTAGACTAGGAAAAAAGTGGATAACCTGTGCCCAACTGGAGCGTCTAATAGCTTATATAAGCTATTTTTTTATTGGAGGCAAAGTGTTGACGGATGTTTCGTAGTGGATTAGAATATACCTAAGGTGTTGCAAAGTGGATGGAAGTGGGGATAAGTCGGACGAAAAGTGGATAAGTATTTGAATTTCTTTATGTTTATTGGAGAATACTCGCATAATATAGATTCCAAAAAACGCGTGGCTATTCCGGCGAAGTTTCGAAATGATTTCAGCGGAAAGGCAGTTGTTACGCGCGGACTTGATAAATGTCTTTTTGTGTATCCGCTCAAGACATGGGAGGAGCTTTCTT
>JBAZRT010000039.1:0-5987 GCA_041662765.1 Parcubacteria group bacterium | reverse complement strand
GCCTGGCGATATCTTCTGCTTCTTTTCTTGTCTGGAACGGACCGATGGGAAAATTTGAAGACGAAAAATATGCCGCTGGTTCAAAGACAGTTCTCGACGCGATCTGCAAATCCGGCGCTTGGAAAATTGCCGGCGGAGGAGAAACGCTTGAGTTTGTCAATAAATACGGTGTGGCTGAAAAGTTCGATTTTCTGTCTTCTGGCGGGGGAGCAATGCTCGAGTTCTTGAGCGGCAAAACACTGCCGGGAATTGAAGCGTTGGAAAATAGCCTATAGCCGTTGTTATCTTAGTATTTAGCAAAAAAACATGAATGCAATCAAAAAAATATCTGCTCTCGAAATTCTCGACTCGAGAGGAAATCCGACCGTGAAAGCGGCTGTGATGCTCGACAATAATATTGTCGGCTCGGCCGCCGTGCCATCCGGTGCTTCGACGGGAAAATATGAAGCGCTGGAAATGCGCGATCATGACACGCGATACGACGGATTGGGAGTTTTGAAAGCGTGTGGAAATATCAACAACGCAATTTCCAAAAAACTGACAGGATTGGACGCGCTTGATCAGAAAAAAATCGACTCGGCGCTGATCGAACTCGACGGAACGGAAAACAAATCAAATTTGGGAGCCAACGCTATGCTTGCAGTTTCACTTGCCTCGGCCCGCGCCGCAGCCAAATTGGAAAATATTCCGTTATACAAATATTTGGCCAAAACATATAAGTTCAAGAATCCAAAAAAAATTCCGACCGCTTTTTTCAATATTATCAATGGCGGAGCGCATGCTGATTCAGGACTTTCTGTCCAGGAATTTCAAATCATTCCTGAGAAATTCAAAAGTTTTCCCGAAAAATTACGCGCGGCGAGCGAAATTTCCCACAAACTGAAAACTCTGCTCGCCAATGCCGGCTATCCGATCGGAGTCGGAGACGAAGGCGGTTTTGCTCCGAAGCTGGACAGCCACAGCGACGCTTTTGAATATATCACAAGAGCCATTGAAGAAACGGGATGCAGCGGCAAGGTATCGCTTGGAATTGATGCAGCGGCTTCAAGTTTTTTTGATGAAAGTGAAGAAAGCTATACTTTGAAGCCGGAAAATACAAGCCTCGAAGCGGATCGGCTGATTTCCCTCTATCAGGAATGGACAAAAAAATATAATATTATTTCTCTTGAAGACGGGCTCTCTGAAGATGATTTCGAAAATTGGAAAAAACTCAATGAAAAAATGGGTAAAAGCAGTTTGGTCATCGGGGATGATTTGCTTGTCACAAACCCGGACCGCCTCAAAAAAGCGCTCTCTTTTTCGGCTGTGAACGCTGCTATTGTGAAACCGAACCAGATTGGAACCCTGTCGGAAACAATGGAATTTATAAAACTTTGCCAGAAAAATAAAATCAAGATAATTGTTTCACACCGCAGTGGAGAAACCGAAGATTCTTTCATCGCCGACCTTGCCGTCGCCGCCGGAGCTGAATTCGTCAAATTCGGCGCTCCCTGCCGCAGCGAACGCACGGCAAAATACAACCGGATACTGGAAATTGAAAAGGAAATATAATGAAAAAAAAGAAACCGACAATTCTTGCTATACTTGACGGATGGGGAATCGGAGCGAAAGACGATACGAATGCAATTTGGCTTGCCAAAACGCCGGTTTTTGACGCACTCGCGAAAAAATATCCTTTTACCCAGCTCGGCGCGACCGGAAAAGATGTTGGACTCGACGACAGACAGACCAGCGGATCAGAAACGGGGCATATGAACATCGGCGCCGGCCGAATCGCCATTCAGGATTCGCGAAAAATTTCCGAGAGCATCCGAGCGGGAACTTTTTTCCACAACGCCGCATTTCTTGGAGCGATTTCGCATGTCAAAAAAAACAAATCGAATTTGCACTTGATGGGACTGCTTGGAAACGAAGACAGCCCGCACATGAACCCGTATCATCTTGAAGCCCTTCTTCTGCTCGCAAAACGAAGCAATATAAAAAAAGTTTATATCCATTTTTTCACGGACGGACGCGATTCATACCCGAAAAGCGCGCTTTCTCATCTCGCCGGATGGGAAAAAAGAATGAAACGGATCGGAGTGGGAAAAATTGCGAGCCTCGTCGGACGCTTTTGGGCGATGGACCGTGCCAAAAATTGGGACCGCCTGAAAGTAGCCTATGATCTTCTGGTAAGCGGGAAAGGAAAAAGATTCAACAAAGCGGAGGATGCTGTGAAATACTTTTATCAAAAAAATCTTAACGACGAACACATAGAACCGTCGCTCATTGACGGACAGGGGGGGAAATTTGTCACAATAAATAACAACGATTCAGTGATATTTTTCAATCTTCGTTCCGATCGAGCCCGCCAATTTTCAAAGCTTTTCGTCCTGGAAAAGTCAGAAGAGATAAAACTTCCAAATCCCCGCCTAAAAAATCTCTATTTCGTCGCAATGACCAACTTCGGTCCTGAACTTCCCGTACACACTGCTTTCCAAGATCACCCGATCAATGGCACATTGCCTTCGGCGCTTGCAAAATTTTCTCAGTTATACATTGCTGAAACCGAAAAGTTCGCACATATCACATATTTTTTGAACGGCGGTTATGCAGACGCTCTTGACGGCGAGGACCGCTTGATGATCCCGTCTCCGGTCACGTGCAATTATGCCGGAGTTCCCCAAATGTCCGCTGAAAAAATAACGCAAAAAGTTTTGGTATTTTTGAAAAAAGGCAGATATGATTTCACTGCGATTAATTTCGCCAACGCTGATATGATCGGGCATACAGGCGAAATGAAAGCGACGATCAAGGCGGTTGAGTGCGTGGATAGGTGTCTTGGAAAATTATGGAGCAATGTGCAAAAACATAGCGGCAATTTGATCATCACGGCCGATCACGGCAACGCCGATTGCATGTGGGACAAACAGGCCAAGCTTCCAATGACATTTCATACCAAAAATCCCGTTCCCTTCATTGTCGCTTCGGAAAAGTATCAAAAGAAAAAATTGATTTCCGGAGGAGTGCTTGCGAACATCGCCCCGACGTTATGTGATATAATGGAAGCAGACAAGTTGAAGGAGATGAAAAAGAAAAGCTTATTATAAGGCAAATAAACTTATGTATGATCTCGTATCCATCGGTTCCGTCGTAAAAGACATTATCCTCGTCACCGATCGGGGAAAAATTTTCAAAACACCCAAAGACAAGTTGGCACCCGAATGGCTCGGTTTTGAATTGGGAGAAAAAATAAGAACCGACGAAATTTATCAAAATATTGGAGGAGTCGCAACAGATATCTCGCTTGGACTCAAAAAACTTGGTTTCAACTCCTTGCCTTTTTCCACAATTGGAGAAGACGAAAATGCGCATTGGCTGATCAAAGAACTCAAGAAAGAAAAAATAAGAACAGACGGCATTAATATCGATAAGAACAGACCTACTTCATTCTCGATTATCTTAGTCGATAAAAAAGGCGGCGAAAGGATTATTTTTACGCAAAAATCTTCCGGTGATTTTAATCTTGCATCACTCTTTAAGTTCAAAACAAAATACTTGTACGTTTCTTCTCTTAAGGGAAGAATAAAAGAACAGACAGAGATCATATTGAACTATTTGAAAAAAAATAAATCAAAGCTAATTGTCTCTCCAAGTACAAGCCAAATCAGAGACGATTTTTCGGATCTCAAAAGATTATTAAAAATTGCAAAAATATTGATTCTCAATCGCAATGAGGCGCTAGAAATAGCATCGAAATTGAAAAATAAGGCCGAAAATATCAAAGATTTATTCGAGCTGCTGCATAATCTCGGTCCGGAAATAATTTGTATCACTGACGGCACAAAAGGGGCCTATTGCTCGGATGGCAAAAAAATATATCACGCGCCAATAAAAAAAGTGAAAACAATTGATGTTACGGGAGCAGGGGACGCCTTTGCAAGCGGATTTTTGGGATTTTTTCTCAAAGACGCATCCATCGAAAAAAGCTTGAAGGCCGGTATCATCAACAGCGCCAATATCGTGAAATATATCGGAACAACCAAAGGCTTGCTGGAAAAGAAAGAAATTTTATCAAAAATAAAATAAGCATGAAAGATCTCAAAAAACTTTTCTCGCCAAAATCAATTGCCATTGTCGGCGCCTCCCCCAAGAAAGAAAAATTGGGAAATGTTTTGATCGAGAATATCAAAAAAGGCGGATGGAAAGGCAAACTTTTTTTCATAAATCCAAAATACGCAAAGTCTCGAAAGAACTATTTTTCAAGCTTGAGCGAGATAAAAAGACCGGTTGATCTGGCATTGATCGCTATTCCTGCATCCCTTGTGGGCGGAGCGATCGAAGACGGAGCAAAAGCGAAGCCGGAGATCAAAAACTTCGCGATTATCTCCTCCGGGTTCAAGGAATCCGGACCAGAGGGGAAAAAACTTGAAGAAAATCTCGAAAATATCGCCAAAAAATACGATCTCAATATTCTTGGGCCAAATTGCCTCGGATTTGCCAGCCCCAAAGAGAAATTGAATGCCACGTTCACGGACATAAAATTGCAGACTGGAAACATAGCCATTGTCTCGCAATCCGGAGCCCTTGCGGTAGCACTTCTCGATTGGGCTGAAAAAAAGAAGATCGGGTTCTCAGAAATTATTTCAATCGGAAACAAAACAGTTCTTGACGAAAGCGCACTTATAAATTATCTCGCGGGTGACAAAAGCACAAACGCCGTCGCTCTGTATCTCGAAGATATAAAAAACGGCCCCCAGTTTATGCGAGCTATCGCGAAGATAACTTCGCGAAAACCAGTGGTCATTCTCAAGGCTGGAAAGACCTCCGCCGGACAAAAAGCAATAACGTCACACACCGGATCTTTGGCTCAAAATGAGGAAATTGTCGAGGCTATTTTTGAAAAATTGAATGTTATCCCTGCCGGCAATATTGAGGAATTTCAGAACATTGTTTGTTATCTCGACTCCAATCCGATTCCCGCCAAAAACGAGGTGATCGTCCTTACCAATGCCGGGGGACCGGGAGTGATGGCTTCCGATTTCGTCGGTAAATCAAAAAAAATAAGGCTGCTAAAGCTGTCTGATGAATTCAAAAAAGAACTCAAGAAATATCTTCCCGCCAGTGCATCTGTCGAAAACCCAATCGACGTAATCGGGGACGCACCGCCTGAAAGATTTCGCAAAGCTCTGGAGATGATCGCGAAAAAATATCCAAATTACCCGACTGTTGTCATCCTGACGCCCCAAAACCAAACCGATCCGGAAAAAGTGGCTCAAATATTGGCGCAGGCAAAAAGAAAAATTCCAAATATTTCTGCTTGCTTCATGGGCGGAGAAAAGATAGAAAAAGCAAAGAGACTGCTCGAAAAAAACAATATCGCAACATTTGAAAATCCAGAAAGGGATTTGGCTGTGATTGAAAAGCTGTCCGCCTACCAGCAGAACAAAAATAAAAGCATAAAAACCGATTTCTCCGAGACCAGTCAAAAGATCAACCCTGCTATTCAAAAAGCTCTCGCCGAAAAAAGAAAAATGCTTTTTTGGGGGGAAACGGAAAAACTTTTTGCCAAATGTGGGGCGAGATTGGCAAAATCAACTGTTATTGAAAATTTCGATGAATTGAAAAATAAAAAGATATCTTTTCCCTGCGCCCTCAAGACCGATGATCCGCGTATTGTCCATCGCCTGGAAAAAAACGCTGTTATTCTGGATATTCAAAACGAAAAAGAATTGCGAAGCGCTTTTGAAAAAATGCAAAAAACAACCGGCGCAAAGCATTTCCTTGTCCAACCGATGGCCGATCCGGGTTTGGAAATGATAATTGGCATGAAACGCGATCCAGCGGTCGGTCCGGTTGTTCTTTGCGGTTGGGGCGGATCTTTTACCGAAATATTCAAAGACAAAGTCATTTTGATGCCTCCATTTGATCAAAAAGAAGCGAAAAGCAAGCTTTCTGAACTGGCCATTTATCCTATTCTCAAAGGATTTCGCGGCAAAAAAGGCTAT
>JBAZRT010000038.1:0-6733 GCA_041662765.1 Parcubacteria group bacterium | reverse complement strand
AACAAATACTTTTATTATATGTTCGAACAAATAGTCGAGTGCCCCGAGAAATATGGCCACCGCCAAGCTGAGGCCCACCAAGAGCCCTGTGTATTTCACCGTTTGCTCCCGGGTCGGCCAGTTGACTTTCCGGAGCTCCACACGGGCTTCTTTGATAAATGTCGTGATTTTGTTCATTTCAAAGCTTTTTTAAAAAGCCTTCGGCGGGCTTTTCTATACCCAATAATACACCAAACAAAAAATATGTCAAGAAATCCTATACATCCAAGTTAACCACGCTTCTTGCTTCGGCTTGAATGAAGCGTTTGCGCGGTTCAACCTCGGAGCCCATCAAGATATTGAAAATTTTGTCCGCTTCGACGGCATCTTCAACTTTCACCTGATACATCATGCGATTTTCGGGATCCATAGTCGTTTCCCAAAGTTGCGAAGGGTTCATTTCTCCAAGACCTTTGTATCGCTGAACATTCACACCGGATTTTTTCTCTTCATCGCTGATCTCTTCCTCGTCCTCTTCCTTTTCGGGTTCGCTTTTTTTCTTGGCTTTGGCGGCAGTTTCTTTCTTCTCTTTGCTTTTTTTCAGAAATTCTCCGATTATCTCGTTCTTGTCTTCCTCGTTGTAGGCATACTGAACATCCTTTCCTTTTTGAACCCTGTACAAAGGCGGCTGGGCAATATACAAATATCCCCGATTGATGATCTCTTCGAAATTGCGATAGAAAAAAGTGAGAAGCAGTGTCCGGATGTGCGATCCATCCACATCGGCATCTGTCATGATGATGATGCGGTGATAGCGCATTTTGTCCACGTTCATTCCCTCTCCCACTCCCGTTCCCATCGCGATGATGAGATTTTTGATCTCTTGAGAAGTGAGCATTTTGTCGATTCGCGCCTTCTCGACGTTCAAAATCTTTCCGCGAAGAGGCAGGATCGCCTGAAACATTCTGTCTCTTCCTTGTTTTGCGCTTCCGCCGGCACTGTCTCCCTCAACGATATAGAGTTCCGACTTCGACGCGTCGCGTGAAGAACAATCAGCCAATTTTCCCGGAAGAGTCATTCCTTCAAGCGCGCCTTTTCGGATCACGGCCTGCTTGGCTGCTTGAGCGGCAAGGCGAGCCTGCGCCGAGATCAGACATTTTCCGATGATAGATTTGGCGTCCTGCGGATTTTTTCCCAAATATTCATTGAATCCTTCCGCCATTACCGAAGAAACAATCCCCCGTACTTCATTGTTTCCGAGTTTCGCCTTGGTTTGTCCTTCAAATTGGGGATCTTTGAGTTTGACGCTGATCACCGCGGTTATTCCTTCAATGACATCATCGCTCGTCAGATTGTCATCTTTGTCTTTGAGCAGATTGTTTTTGCGGGCATAATCATTGAGCACTCTCGTGAGCGCGGTTCGAAAACCCGTGACGTGCATTCCGCCTTCAACGGTATAGATATTGTTGGCGAAAGAATAAAGATGATCTTTGAGCCCTTCAATATACTGGAGTGAAATTTCAACATAAACTTCATTCTGGGTTTTTTCAACATAAAAAGGACGGAGATTTTTGACTTCTTTTCCGCGATTCAAGAATTTTATATATGATGCGATTCCTCCGTCAAAACAAAATCCGATCCTATTTTCTTTATAGGCGTCGCTTTCACTTGTCACTTCCCGTCGGTCAAAGATTTTCACATTCACTCCCTTCGTAAGATAGGCTTGCTGGCGGATATAATCGACAATTTTGTTCCAATTCCAGACAATTTCGGGAAAAATGGCCGGATCCGGCTGAAAAGTGATGATAGTCCCGGTTTTTTTGGAGGTGCCGATTGATTTCGCGACTTTGAGCGGCTTGCCTTGCTTGTATTCCTGCATCCAAACTTTCCCCTTGAGATGAATTTCAGCGCGGGTATAGATCGAAAGCGCGTTCACAACGCTCACACCGACTCCGTGCAGTCCGCCGGAAATTTTGTATCCGTCGCCACCGAATTTTCCGCCGGCATGAAGCTTTGTCATCACTGTCTCAAGAGTTGAGACCTTTGTCTGGGGATGTTTTTCCACCGGAATACCTCGTCCGTCGTCTGTGACGCGAACCAAATTATCCGGCAAGAGTTCCACGACAATATCTTTCGCGTGACCCGCCATTGCTTCATCGATCGAGTTGTTCACTACTTCCCAAATCAAATGATGGAGACCTTCAAGCGAAGTTCCTCCGATATACATACCCGGACGCTTGCGAACAGGCTCAAGACCTTCGAGAACCTGAATCGATTTGGCGCTATATTCAGATTTTTGTTCTTTTTTCTTTGCCATAGTTGTATAAAGTTTTTATTTCCAATTTCAGATCTAAAATTTATTTCGTTATCTGGATAAAAACCAAAGTTCCACAAGAAGCACTCCTGCGAGAACGATCCCTCCGTCCCACCAGACCAAAAGCCGGAAACTTTGCAAAATCAGCAATACCAAAACGGTCAGTGCGACAAACACGCCTTGGCGGAAACTGATTCCGACATTGGCATATACCACCTCGTTTTTGGAAAAAGTCCGACGCAGCCAAAACAAAAAAAGCGTGGCAATCCCCGTTATGAAAAAAAATAAACTGATGTAAAAAAGCGTTTGCCCCGGAATTCCGTCCTTTTCCGGATTGATACGATATACAACCAGAATCAGCGACCCAAGAGCCACAAGCGTGCAAAAACGCATCCCCCAAAGATACGCGCGAATTGTCATCGGCTTTGTTTTTACCCTTGTATTATTGTATCAAATATTTCAATTCTTGGCAAGCAAAATCCTCCCGTTTTTTTGGCTTGTATAAAGCACATTTCGGGAGGACTTTGAAAAATTTATTTATCTCACTCGCACTGCGTCCATTCGCGTCACTTCACCCTGGCCGCTGATTGATATCGTGAGAGGAAAAATGCCCAGCGAGCCAAAATAAACTTTTTTTGTTTTTTTCATTTTTTTTATTTTAAAAATTATATCTTACCCAATTATTTTAACACGACTGGACAACTTTTTCCCGATTTGCAATATAATGAAGGATAGCCGTGTAAGAAATAGCAAGAACATCGCTATGAAAAAAATAATTCTTGCCGCTATTTTCATAATTCTCGCCGGAGCCGTTTTTGTTTTGGTGAAAAACAGCCTTCGGAAAAACAATCCAGTTGTTCCGGCAAAAAATATTTCGGCGGATATTCCCGCCAGCGATAATCAAGCTCCTCCCCAAAGCGCGCCGGCTGCATCTGCTCCATCCGATAGCAAAAATTTTTTTCCTTTGCAAAATTCAAGCGGGTTCCTTCCGCCGCTTGACCGCGCGGCCGAAAGAGTGACGAAAAAGCCTTTTGGCATATATATCACTCCCAAAACCTCACCCGTCCAGCCGGAAAGGTTTCAGGGATACCACACTGGGACGGATTTTGAAATTTTTCCGGAAGAATTGGATGCGAATGTTCCGATCCATGCAGTATGCTCAGGAAAAATCGCCGTAAAAAGATCCGCTTCCGGCTATGGCGGTGTTCTTGTCCAGAGCTGTGTCCTCGATAACCAGCCGATCACCGTGATCTATGGCCATTTGAAGCTGGCCAGCATCAAGAAAAACGCAGGGGATACTTTGAGCGCCGGCGACGAGATCGGAATTTTGGGCAAGGCCTATTCTTCCGAAACGGACGGCGAGAGAAAACATCTCCATCTTGGTATCAGCAAAGGCAGCGCGACAAATATTCTTGGCTACGTCAGCTCCCAATCGCAACTCTCCGGATGGATTGACCCGTGTTCGCTTGTTTGCAAATAATTTTTGGAAAATATTTTTCTTTTGAAAACAAAATTTTCCTGCGTTCGTATTCAAATATGAAAGGTCGGCAAAAATAATTTTAAGAAACAAATGTATGTGCAACGAATACGAAAAAGGTTCCATGGAAATGAATGAGATGATGGAAATGGGCTGCATGAAATGGCCGAAGAAATTCAAAAAGGAATTTATGATGGCCAAGATGAAGAAAAAGGAAAAGATTTTGGAGGCGAAGCTCGAATTTCTCCGCGAAATGCGGCGTCTCGCAGAAAAACCCGAAATGGAGATGAAAGAAGAAAAAGAAGAGGTCGAGGAAGAGCAAGCTTGAAGGCAAAAATAAATCACTCCGAACTCCGGGGTGATTTATTTTATCTTTTTCCCCGCCAATTGTCCGCAAGCAGCTTCGATATCCGTTCCGAAACGGTATCTTTGAGTGGCAAATACACCGGATTTTTCCAAAATAGCCTTGAATTTTTTGATCTTTTCCGGTGAGGAGGGTTCGAACCTCCCGTTGGGATTGTAGGCGATAAGATTGGCCATATACAAAGGTTTTTTGAGAAGCTTCGCCAATTCTCTCGCCTGCTCTTCCGAATCGTTCACGTCTTTTAGCATTACATATTCAAACATCACCTTTCGGTTGGTTCTTTCAATATATCTGTCGACTGCCTGAAAAACTTTTTGGAGAGGATATTCGTTGCTCACCGGCATCAGTTCCCCGCGCAATTTGTCGTCCGGGGCGTGAAGCGAGATCGCCAAGTTGATTTGAGGAAATTCTTCGGCCATCTTTTCGATTCCCCCCGTGATGCCCGCCGTCGAAACAGAAATCTTTCTCGCTCCGATCCCAAAACAATTGTCATCGTTGAGAATTTGAATAGCTTGGCTCACATTTTCCCAATTCAAAAAAGGCTCCCCCATCCCCATGAAAACGACGTTTGTTATTTTTTCATCTTCCTTTTTGAGATATCGCGCGAAAAACAAAACTTGATCCAATATCTCGGATGCGTTGAGATTTCTTTTGAAGCCCATTTCTCCTGTCACGCAAAACAAGCAGCCAAGCGGACATCCGACCTGAGATGAAACGCATACAGTATTGCGCCGATCCGTATGTTTCATCAGCACCGTTTCGATCACCATGCCATCTTCGAGTTCAATGGCGACCTTCACCGTCCGATCGTCTTTTGAAACAAAGTTTTTTCCTTTGATTTCGAGCGGGACCTCTTTTTGCAATGTTTCGCGAAGATCTTTCGAAAGGGTTGTCGCCTCGCTCCAATCTGTTATCAAATCACAAAAAACAGCCTTTTTGGCCTGCTTCAGGCGAAACGCCGATTCTGTTTTCATCAATTCTTCGAGTTTTTTGAAATCCATAATGCTGTTACCGAAGCGCAGAATTTATGATTTATCGATTTTTGATAATTTCCTATATTCGTCCCCGCTCATAATTTTTTTATAATCGAAAATTTTGTCCGTGAAGATGATTCCGTTTATGTGATCGAACTCATGTTGAATGACCCTTGCCAGCAAATCTTGAGCCTTCAAGACAAACTTTTCGCCTTTTTCGTTCAAAGCTTCGATCGTTATTTCATCTGCTCTTTTCACCGGTCCGAAAATTTGAGCGTTTCCGACACTTCCGCATCCTTCATAGCCAACGCTCGTTTTCTTTGAAAATCTGACTATCCTGGGATTTATAAACACTCTCAATTCATCTTTATTTTTTATTTCCCTGTTTGCTGTCTTTCTTATTTCGGTTATGAAAATTCGGGAACATCGACCGATTTGCGGAGCCGCTATTCCTACAAGGCTGCCCGATCGCATTGTATCAATCAAGTCTTTTATCGTCTTTTTTGTCTTTTGGGATTTGAAATCCTTTACCATCTCCGCTTTCTTCCTCAGAATAGGATTGCCAGCCTGTGTGATTTTTTTAATAATCATAAAAGTTTAGTTAATCTTAGTTTTTTCGCTAAAATTCAACCTATTCAATATCTATGGATCTATTTTATTGAGTTGATTTTTCTTGCGATTTTGTCTATCGCGATTTTTGTTTTGGGATTTTTCTCGGCATCATTGAAATGCAAGGCTTGAAAACAATAGCTGCCAACAAGCCTCATTTGATGGGCATCGGAAAAATATTTCAAGGCTTGTTCGCCTACTCGCTTGGAATTTTTTATTTTCCCGCCTCCAGTTACGATCGTGATCAGTTTTTTGCCTTTCAACTTATCGGTTTCATAAAATGGATTGGTGCGATCGATAAAATCTTTCATGAGCCCCGGCACATTGTCAAAATAATTCGGAGTTCCGAGGACAATAATATCCGCTTCTTGCATTTTGCTATACAAATCCTGCATATCGTCCTGAATGGCGCATTTTTTGTGCTCATCGCAATACAAGCAGCCAGCGCAATGCTTGATATTTTTGTTTCGAAGCAAAATTAGCTCCTTTTCACCCTGAATGGACTTATAAATCTTGTTCAGAACAAATTCCGTATTGCCTTTTCTGGGACTGCCAGAAATGATCAATGTTTTCATGATTTTTCTATTTAATTTTTTTCCTTTCCTCCCTCCAAATAAACAGGCGTTCCAAGCTCAAGCGCCTTGAAACACGACTCCAGGCGATTGGAAAGTTTTTCACCAACCAATTCCAAAGCTTCGCTTTTTCCTGCAAATTTATACTCGCTTATTTCTTTTTCGGCCAATTTTATTCCTTTTATATTATCGGCTGTGAGCACGCCACCAAAAAAAATAAATTGGATATTTTCATCATGAGTTGAATATCCGCTATCTCGCGGTGACATATAGTCAAGACAAACGAAGCGCATACTTTTCAAATCAAGATTCGTCTCTTCTTTGACCTCGCGCAGCGCCGCGTCTCTCGGAGATTCATCTTTGTCGATCACACCGCCTGGGACAGACCAATGGTCCTTGTAGCTTGGCTTCACTATCAAAATTTCCCCGGATTCATTCAAAAGA
>JBAZRT010000037.1:4420-6807 GCA_041662765.1 Parcubacteria group bacterium | reverse complement strand
CTACATTTTTTCAGGCATAGTTTTTGTTTTGTTCTCCTTTTTTATCGCGGAAAAAAAATAGTTTTATAGTCTTCCTGAAGTATATCGGACCCACTGCATTTGCCAATTTTTCAAATATCCAATCGCGTTGCAACTTTGAGACCGAACCAAATCCCCACCAACCCCCCGGCTCCGCTCAAAAAAATTGAAGATAACGAAAAAACACTTCCGCCCCAAAGAATTGGAACATACCCGCCGGCGAGCGATCCGATGATCATCCCGGTCATCACGAAAGTTTTGGTCATAATATTTTGCCTTATGGCGATATTTTATCACAAATCGTTTGGTTTATCCATTATAAAAAATGTTACACAATATGTTGCGTAACACCGCCTTCAAGAAAAAATGTGATCAATCTAGATCTATCTGCTGCTATGGCTTTAGCATGATCTTATAGTCGCTTGGTTTATAGGCGCAAGCTATGTTCGGATATTCATCCGGATCCGGACAGCAATCCTCGTCAACATGTTTTCCCTGATTCGGGCTTTTCATCGGCTTTCGATTGGGATGCGGACAAATCAACTTTCCCCCGGAAGCAACAGCGCCGGTCAATTTTCCGCGCCTTCCGACCGGAGTTGCCGCTTTTGGCGGCAAAGGCTTTTTCGGAACAGAAATTCTAAGAGACGAATCGTACTGAAACGTTTTTCCCGCTTCTTCAAATTCAAGATTTATTTTTTTGACTATATTTGGATCGGCATTTTCGGGAGCAATATATGGAACAAGGGTATAAGAATAGGCCATGCTTGAAAACTCCAAAATATTTTCCGAGCCGGGTGTTCCGACGAAAATCGAGGATTTGTTTGTGGAACAATTCGGGATAGCGCTGCCATTTGCTTGGCCCGCCGAAGCGTCGCATTTTCCTGTCTGAAAAACGTACAGATTGAAGCCTTCAAAATTATCCCCAGCAAGCGTATCTCCTGTTCCAAAAGACACCTGATATTCATAGTCAAAATCGGGATCGCTTATTTTCTTTGTTTTCGGATTTTCCCACCCTTCGGGATATTTCAAAGTGAAATGATAGACAGGATCTTTGTATGTTTTCCAGTTTGTTGTAACAATATTTGCATCAATCGAGGCGTCTCCGTTTGATGCGTTTTGATTTGTGACGATCGAAACGGAATCCTGCGGGCTGGACACCGGAAACAGTTTCAATTTCGGGACAAAAATACTGGCCGCAATCAAAAGAAAAGCGAACACTGCGCCGACAATCATTAAAAAATGAGATGCATGCTTGCTGCGTCTTGGCATAAATCTTTTGCAATCATAAAAATACCCTATTAAAGGCTAACAAATTCAAATTGAAAATGCAATTTTACGCAAAAACAACCCCGACTTGCATCGGGGCTGTTTGAAATCTTCAGAAATAAAATTCTGATTAGACTTTTTCGACTTTGGTCGCGTTCGGGCCTTTTGGTCCTTCACCGACTTCGAATTGGACTTTGTCGCCTTCCTTGAGGTCGTTGAAATCAACGCCAACAAGCTCGCTTGAGTGGAAGAAGAGATCCTTGTCACTGTCTTCCTGGGCGATGAAACCAAATCCACGGTCTGTAAGTCTCTTGATTGATCCTTGTGCCATTTCTATTTGGAAATTGTTTAAATTCACATTTCTTGTATTGCAAAATTGAGTTCGACGACGCTGCTATTGCATACTCTTGTGATGTTACTAGTATAGCATTTTTGGGTATTTTGTCAACCGAAGGGTCAAGAACCCCCCAAAATCTTGCTGATGGCCTTTTCGTCCTTGCAAGAATAGGCGTCCGAGGGGGAATAGAATCTTTTCTTGGGGCCAAAACACCCGCCATTGTGTTTATACAGAGCGCCGAACTATGGCATAAGAAAGCCCATATCCTTCTGTTTGAAAAAGCTATAGAGATTTTGAAGCGTCGCGGCTCTTTTTGATGCGCTCATCCGTGCGAAGATATCGAGATCGTCCGACGGAATTCCGGTCCAGTCAAGATGCAAAAGAACATTTTTCGCTTTTGAAGCAAAGGTTTTGTTCCAAAGCAGCGCCCAACAACTGCCCCTTTTTGAAAGACAGGGTCCATTTTCGACGTCGCCGTTCGAGTCAATACCTACCCCCCCTTCAATATAGTCGAAGAGTTTCAGATATTTTGCGTCAGTGATGCTGCCGGTCTGCGCGCCGATCACAACATCGACGCCTTTTTCTTTCGCATAAGAACGAATGTCTTTTACGATTCGCGGCGCGTAGTTCCGCATCGAACTTTCCTGAAGTTGGATCTGGCCGAAAGTGAAACTCTGCACACCGAGGTCAATAGCATGGTGCGTAATGTATTTCAGATAGTCGCGATACTCGGAACTTGAAAAGGTTGGCTTGCAGGTGTGCTCTC
>JBAZRT010000037.1:0-4410 GCA_041662765.1 Parcubacteria group bacterium | reverse complement strand
CCCCAATCATTCAATGTATCGTTGTGGCACATCTGGCCGAAATCAAAAACTTTACCGGTATCTTCGTCTTTGTAGCCGTCCTTTGTGCTGATTGCTTCGGCGATGAACATCCCATAAACAACGTCGCGCTTCGCGATCTGCGCCATATTTTTTTCGATCACTTGAAAATCGGGCGGCTCGCGCCATGTTTCAACCGCTCGATGGAGATAATAGCAATTTGATCGATTGATAAGGCTGATGAACTCCCCCTGATCGGGGTTGTATTCCGTGAGCAGACCATCCGCGACGCAACCCTCTTTTTTGAGGCGCTCCATATCCACCGGAGGCGGCGGAGGTTTTTTTATTTCAGCAACAGCTCCGGCAAAAGAATCTATACTTTCCTCAGCAGGCGGCGGCAGGACTTCAGCTTCCAAATTTGGCCGATAATTTTTTTCTTTGAATATCCAGTTGTACTTTTTGTTCAACCAAAAACCGCCGAGAGCTGCGCCCGCCAAAATCAAAACAATTGCCCCAAAATATATTTTTCTTCGGCTATATGCCGTTTTTCTTCTCATGGAACTTATTTTATCATTATTACGCATCCGGGAAAAATTGTCTTGCCTTGATTTTTTCAAACCAAAAACCCTTTTTCAAGGGATGGTTGAAAAGTATCTTTCCTGTCAAAATATTATTTCACCAATTTCTCAAACTTTTCCCGCAATTTCGCAATTTTCGGCGGGATGTGGATTTGGCAGTAGGCCTGATCGGGATTTTTTTCGCCAGTTTTTCCCGAGCAAACTTTTTCGTAAGTTGGTTTTTTATTCCACCCGCCGGCATAACCAGGAATGACAGACTCCACGCCTTTTAGTTTTGCAAAGACTGCTTCCAGACACCAAAAACACCCGCCTCCGAAAACTGCCATCTCAACAAGAAAACGGAGCTTCCATCCCATGAGCGCGCATAACCCAAAACTGCTCTGGGGTGAGAGATTTTTTCCATTCTTCCTCGGTTTTGCGGATTTTCTCAATCATAAGAGACAATTATTTCTCCATTTTATAATACACTTTTTTCCAAGCCTGTTTCAAAATTGAAATATCTTGAAAATCACGATGTAATAGTAGCTAGAAATAATTATTTAAAAAACAAAGCCTATGAACAAAGCAAAGGCAATCTCTGCCGCCGTCATCGTGGCAGTCGTGTTGGTCGGGATTTATTTGGTAACCCGTACGGAAATGAGCAGCCAAAGTTCTTCTTCAGCAGCCAAACAAAACCAGCAACCAATCAGCACCAGCGCTGCAAATACCAATATGAATGCAGCCGTGAGCAATCCAAGCGCAGAAAATTCCGGCATCACCGTTCCTCTGTCTGCCCAAAATGGATCCGGAGAAACCGGAACAGCCGTTTTGACTGACGAAAAAGGAAAAACAAAAGTGACCGTCAATATGACTGGAGAACCAAACGGCGCCACCCAGCCATCGCATATACATGTCGGCGCCTGCGCCACCCCCGGACCGGCTGGAGCGGTAAAATATCCTTTGTCGCCCCTAGTGAACGGAAAAGCGGAAACTACAATTGATGTCTCCTTGAGCGATCTTTTGAAAAGTCTCCCTCTGATGATAAACTTTCACAAATCCGCCTCGGAAATCACTAACTATACCGCTTGTGGAGATATTGTTTCAGCGGCAAGTGCACCAACTTCACCAAGCCCGTCGCCTAGTTCAGCATCGCCCGCTCCGGCAGCTCAACCGACTCCGAGTTCAGGGAATAGCGGAAGTTATGGAGGATACTAGGATATCCTATATAAAAAAGGCCTCTTCCAAAAAGCGGCCTTTTTTGATATATTAGAAGAGTAATAATTAAAAAAAATCTGTGGTGCAAAATATCGCCTATTCTTTGATCCTTGGCAAACCGGTCATTATGTATATGGGCATTTTTACTTATCTCTCATTACTTTCCACCGCCACGATCGGCTATTTAAATTTCAAAGGAAAAACAACTATTCCGTTTCGATGGCATCCCCGCTTTGCGGTCCTCACAATCACGCTTGCCACCCTTCACGCCTTGATGGGTCTTTCTGTTTATTTTAATTTCTAGCTACGCCAAAAAAGATTTACTCTGACATTCAATGTTGAAGTATTTTTTTATTTCAAAAACTCATTCATACTCACCGCACCATTAGCCTTTCCCGAAAACTTTTTCCGACTACCGTTCCGATCATAGTTCCAAAAATGATCCCGGCCGCAAAATCAGAAAACCAATGAATGGTCACTGAAACACTGATGCCGATATACAAGGCGTATATGATTGAAGCATACCTGACAAGTTTGTTGTTGCGATACAAAATAAACAAAGTGACGGCCATCGCGAAAGCGACAGTCGTATGCGAGGACGGCCAGCCGAAAAAAATTCCTCCTCGCAGAAATCCAAAGCGGAAAATATGGCTCGTGTCGGATATCACCGCATTTCCCATTATATCCGGCGGGCCTGGCCTGCCGGTAAAAAACTTATAGAAGTCTGAGGTCAAAAGTCCGAAGAGCGCCGCCTGTCCAAGCGCAAGCGACGTAGCGATGAACTTTGTGTTTTTTTTAAGCGTGCTGACGGCGAAAAAAACCAAAATTCCAAAAAGCGGAATCAAGGCGCCCATGGGCACCGCCGGCCAAAACACTGATTGCAAAAAGGGATTTCGCGTCGCTTGAAAGAAAAACCAATCGAATCCGGACATCGCAAGAACATATGTGAGGACGATAGCCAAAAAATGCCAGAGCAAATTGCGCCCCAAAAATATTTTTTTGATGTTTTTCAGAAAATCATGGAAAAATCCAAGCATAAAATTCGATCACTGTTTGCCTTACCCTATTATACATAAAAAGCCTCGATGTTTCACGAGGCTTTTCAAAAGGAGTCTACATCTCGTCCTTGATCTTCATCTTCATCATCTCTTTCATCTGCATCATTTCCTCTTCCGACTTGCCGGCCATCATGTCGGCATGCATTTCTTTTGCGTGCTGGTCCATCTTCATCATCACTTCTTCTTCTGTTTCTCCTTTGGCGACGAATCCGTCGTCCATGCCCATATCCTTGCATGAGAGCATTTTCATAGGTTTGGATATTTTCTGCGATCCCGCTAGGCGACATTGCAGAAAATATAAATAATTGATAATGCGCGATAACGCAAAGTCCTGTATTGATTAATACACCTGTACGAAAACAATATTTCACCTTTGCCGGGCCTCACCCCTTTACAAATATAAGCAATCAGTATATAATTAACAGACTGTTCAAAAAGCAGCCTTTATCATTCACGAACTATATGAGAAATACAAATTCAACTCACCGATCTTCGCGCTCGAGCTTTTCGTCCGGCCGCGGAAGAAGCAATCAATCAAGCGCGCGCGGACGCTCTTTTGGCGGTGGCCAGCGCTCCAGCGGCCGATATGGCGGCGGAGGAAGAAGTCAGTCGCGGGGAAACTCAAGGTTCCGCTTGACGCCGCTCGATATTTCGACTTTCATCAACAAAGCCGCTGTCATCACCGAAAAAGTGGAGCATTTTGTTCCCGAACACCAATTTTCCGACTTCAAGATCAATTCCACAATTCTCCAAACTCTTGAAAAAAACGGATACAAACAGCCGACTCCGATCCAGGACAAAATCATCTCCCATATTTTGAACGGCCGAGATGTCGTGGGTCTTGCCAACACCGGAACAGGAAAAACGGCCGCCTTTTTGATTCCGCTCATCCACAAAATAGCGAATGAAAAACACAAGCAAATTCTCATCATGACTCCGACGCGCGAACTGGCGCTTCAGATCGACCAGGAATTCAGAATATTTTCCAAAGGTCTTGGCCTCTATTCGACTGTTTGCGTCGGCGGCGCCAACATCAATATGCAGATCCGCGATCTCCGGTACAAAAACCATCTGATCATCGGCACGCCCGGACGGATGCTCGACCTCATCAACCGAAGAGTTTTGAAGCTCGGCGAGGTGGAAACGATCGTGCTCGACGAAGCGGACCAGATGCTTGATATGGGATTTGTGAATGACATCAAGCTGATCATGTCCAATGTTCCACTCGAAAGGCATACCCTCTGTTTCGCGGCCACGATGTCGCGGACAATCGAAGAGCTGATCAATAAATTTTTGAAAAACCCGATCACTATTTCCGTCAAAACACAGGCCACTTCAAAAAATGTGGAGCAAGACATCGTGAAACTGCGGGGCAAGGACAAAGTCGACATCCTTCACGATATCTTGAATGATCCGGAATTGAAAAAAGTGCTCGTATTCGGACGGACGAAACACGACGTCGAAAAACTTTCCAAGAAACTTTTGAGCCGCGGGTTCAAGGCCGAGTCCATTCACGGCAACAAGTCGCAAGGCCAGCGCCAGCGCGCCCTCAAACGTTTCAAAGACAACCAAGTTCAAGTGTT
>JBAZRT010000036.1:0-6926 GCA_041662765.1 Parcubacteria group bacterium | reverse complement strand
ATTTCTCACAACCCCTTGCTGGTCGGCGCCTTTTTCGATCAGCCACGAGGCAGCGAGAAATGTTTGAGGAGTCGTTTTTTTGCTTTGGAAATTGTGCGTGGCCGCGATAAGTCCGGCTAGAAGGCATTGGGCAATGTCTTTGTCCGCCTGCTTGCCCCAAATATTTTTGAAAATTTCGGCAATGGTTTCCGAAACGGATGAAGCGGTGATGTCGACAAGATTGATCTGGCCGAAATTTTCATTCGTGCTTGCGTTGTCGATGTTCGCAATCGGCACTTCAAAAAAGAGATCGCTGTTTTTTTCACTTGTGCTCCCAAGGTTCTCAAGGCTTTGACAGCCAAGGACGATCACAAGATCATATTTGAATTTTGCCGGAATGAAAGAAAAATCTCGGGGGTCGATTGCTCCATGCTCCGGCGTAATATATATTTCGAACGCGCCAACTTTGTTTTCCGTCCGGAAATCCATGATGCGGTTTCGTGCGGTATCGAAAGAGAGCACAAAATCGCGCGCGCCCTTGATCTCGGTTTCCGTTTCTTCAGGAGGAGAAAGAAAAGAAAAAGAATCAGCGTCGCCTTCTCTTTGCAAAACGACAGGATTTTTTCCGAGGCTTTTGAGGAGATGGGAAAGTGCCCAGCTCGCGGCGATCGTGTCGAGTGACGGCTTCTCGGCCGCGAGGATCAAAATATTCTCGGCGGCCTCGATTTGGTTTTTCAATTGGTCTTGAGGAGAAAGGGGCATGTGCTTCTTTTTGAGCTATGAATTACTCGCCTGCCGGCAGGCAGGCGAATTTTGTTTTGTGAAGTTGTTTGGTTTTACAGAATATCAAATGACACGGGAGGTGTCAATTGGCGTATTTTTTTCTTTTTTTGTGAAACATTGGATTTTGCCCTGGAATAGGCATATTTGGGTTTGTTTCACGGTGACCTTGACAAACGGTCGTTTTGGGAGTAAAATAGAACATTGAAAACAAAAATCAGTACCTGTATAAAAAGCTCACCCTTGGTGCGGCTCATCAGATTTCCCGAAAGGGATTACAAGGAGAATTTGATGTTTAGAAAGGCTATAATGCTTTTCGTGGCTATTGTTGTCGCCGCTTCCATGGCGATTCCCGCCGTTTTTGCCCAGGAGTACGAAACTCCGCAGGCAAAGGAGCGACGGTATCTCGACCGCCTGCATAGCGATCTGGAAAGGCAGTACGACAATCAGAACGAGAGGGAGCGCAAACAGAACGAGCGGGAGCAGCAACTTCGCGAGCAAGAGCAGCAACAATATGCTGTTCCGTCCGCAGGCCAGTTTTTGCCTGAACCTGTACAGCCGACTGTAGTCTGCGGACAGCCCTGGGTATTTGTCCCGGGATGGGTCGCTCCTCCGGGCTGGGCACCGCCAATTGAGTGGGGTCCGCCGCCTTCGTGGGTATTTCCCAGTTGGTGGGTTCCGCCTGTTGGTTGGTATATTCCGCCTTCTTGGGGTCCGCCGCCTTCGTGGGTTCATACTCATAATGTTTGGCGGCATCATGTCAGGCAATCGTATCAAACTCGGTACCAGCCACAGGTCCAGCAGCGGTATCAACCGCCGCATCAGCCTCGGTACCAGCCACAGGTCCAGCAGCGGTATCAACCGCCGCATCAGCCTCGGTATCAGCCGCAGCGCCAGTCTCGTTACCAGCCGCATTGACGGTTAGGGAACAACGGAAGGCCAGTTTTAGCTTAAGTTTAGCTAGACTGGCCTTTTTTCTTTGCCAAAAATGATATTTATGCGACAATTGGATTAATGAAAGAATCGTTTATTTCAACTAATTTCGCTCAAACTAGGAAACTTGGCAAAATACTGGCGGAGGAGCTTCGTGGCGTGGGAATTGTCTGTCTTACAGGTGAGTTGGGATCCGGAAAGACGACTTTTGCCCAGGGAATACTCAAGGGACTTGGGGCGAAAGGACCATATACAAGCCCGACTTTTGTGGTGATGAAACAATACAGGCTCAAAATCACAGCCAAAAGTTCAAAATTGTTAAATGTCTATCACATAGATGCTTATCGTGTCGGGGCAAAAGATATCCTTGATCTTGGCTGGGATGAAATTGTTTCAAGCAAGAATAATATCGTGATCGTCGAGTGGGCAGAGAGGATTCGCGCCATTATTCCTAAGCGAGCTATTTGGTTGGGGTTCGAGCATTTAAAAGAAGATGGGAGGAAAATATCTATAAATTAATTTTCAATTTTCAATTCACAATTTTCAATCAATGATCAATTCCTAAAGTTTCAATTTTCAAACATTGAACATTGGGTCATTGAAAATTCATTGTGAATTGGACATTGATAATCGAAAATTTTATATGACTTCGTCTAGTAAAAAAAAGTTAATACTGATAGATTCCAACGCCCTTATCCACCGAGCCTACCATGCAATTCCTCCTCTCACGACCAAAAAAGGAGAATTGGTGAACGCGGTTTATGGCTATACGTCGGTGCTTCTCAACGTGCTCTCAAAGTTCAAGCCTGAATATATCGTGGCGGCTTTTGATCTCAAGGAACCGACTTTCCGGCACAAGGAATTCAAGGACTATAAAGCGACAAGAGTGAAGGCGCCGGACGAGCTCTATGCGCAAATTCCCCGGGTGAAGGAACTCGTCAGGGCATTCAATATTCCTATTGCCGAAAAAGAAGGATATGAAGCCGACGACCTGCTGGCCACTTTTGCGCGAAAAACAGAAAAGCTTCACCCGGATGTCGAAGTCATTGTTGTCACTGGCGACCTCGATACTCTTCAACTCGTGAATGACAGAATAAAAATTTTTGCTTTGCGGCGCGGAATGAGCGACTCTGTTCTCTATGACGAAAAAGCGATCTTTGAGCGATACGGGCTCAAGCCCGACCAGATGATTGATTACAAAGGCTTGCGCGGCGATCCTTCGGACAATTTGCCGGGCGTCAAAGGCGTGGGTGAAAAAACGGCGACAGAGTTGCTCAAGAAGTACAAAACCATTGAAGGAGTTTATAAGAATCTTCCCGAAATCAAAGAAGGAGTTCGCAAGAAGCTGCAAAAAGACAAGCTGCAAGCGTTCTTCAGCAAAAAACTTGCGCGCCTGGTGGACAATGTTCCGGTCAATTTCGATCTGGAGAAGGCCCAAACCGAGGATTTTTCACGAGTGAAAGTGATCAATCTTTTTCGCGATTTGGAATTTTTCAGCTTGCTGCGCCGCCTGCCGGGGTATGAGGAACATATAAAAAACATCCAGGAAGAAAAAGCAGGGAACGCTGGAGAGAGCGGGGAAATAAAATGGGAGAAAATAAGTCCGAGAGAATTGCCGGAGATAAAAAAAACAATATCCATGGTTTGCGACGCTCTCTCCGGCGAAAATCTGGAAGGCGTTGCTTTTGCCACGGATCCAAACAATTCTTTTTATCTTTCCGGACTTGGCGAGAAGATAAAAGAAATTGCTGGTAGCGAGAAAATAAAAAAGATTGGATATGATCTCAAAAAGGAATGGAATATCTTGGGGAAAGCAGGAACAATTTTGCGGGGAATCAATTTTGATGTTCAGCTTGCGGCGTATCTTCTCAATTCGGGAGCGAATTTGTCCTGGGAAGATCTTGCAATGCAGGAACTTGGCGTAATGGTCGAGAAAGAAGACAAAAAACCAGGGCAAGCCACACTCGTTTTTCAAGAAGACGAAAAAGAGACTGAAAGATTGTGCCGAAGAGCCGCTCTCAACTTTGCTCTCAAAGAAAAACTGGAAAAGAGGCTCGAGGAAATAAGCTCCGAGCAGATCACTGAAGGCCGGGAAAAAACCATCAAGGATCTTTTTGAGGACCTTGAGATGCCCCTGATCGAAATTCTCGCGCGAATGGAAAAAGAAGGGATCAGGATCAACAAGGTTGTTTTGCGGGGGATTTCAGAAAAGCTGGACCGGCGGGTTGAAAAACTGGAAAAAGAAATTCAAAAATTCGCGGGAGAAAAATTCAATGTGAATTCCTCAACGCAGCTTCGCCAAATTCTTTTTGAAAATCTGAAAATTCCGACGAAAAACATCAAATCCGGGAAAACGGGATATTCGACGGCTTCACCGGAGCTGCAAAAAATAAGATCAGAGCATCCGATCATTGAAAAAATTGAAGAATATCGCGAACTATTCAAACTGAAAACAACATATCTTGATACCTTGCCGAATATGACCGACAAAAATTCGCGGCTGCATACGACTTTCAATCAAGCAGTGACCACGACAGGAAGGCTGTCATCTTCGGATCCGAATTTGCAAAATATTCCTATTCGGACCGACCTCGGACAACTTATTCGGACAGCTTTCGAAGCAAAGGACGGCTGCCGTCTCGTGAGCGCGGACTATTCTCAAATAGAACTGCGCATCGCGGCGCATCTTTCCGGAGATGTGCGGATGATCACGACATTCCTCTCGGGCGAAGACATTCACACGGCGACGGCGGCGCGGGTGAATAAGCTCGATCTTGAAAAAGTGACCAAAAAAATGCGATCTTCCGCCAAGGCTTTGAATTTCGGGATCATATATGGGATGAGTAATTTCGGTTTCGCGCAATCGGCGGGCGTGGATCAGGAAGAAGCGCGCGAGTTCATCCGGAAATACTTTGAAAACTACCCTCGGGTGGCGCAGTTTCTGGATGAGGTGAAAATTTCGGCTCGCGAAAAAGGATTTGTTGAAACAGAGATAGGGAGGCGCCGGTATATTCCGGAAATAAACTCGTCAAATATTCAATTGCGCAATCAGGCGGATCGAATGGCGGTCAATATGCCTATTCAGGGGCTTGCGGCGGACATCATTAAGCTGGCAATGCTCGCGGCGGACAAGCTTATACGCGAGAAGCATCCAAGCGTCCGGATGGTTCTTCAAATTCACGACGAGCTTTTGTTTGAGGCTTCCGAAAAAGAGGCGGAAAAATTTTCCAAGGACATCAAAGCCGAAATGGAAAATGTTTATAAGCTCTCGGTTCCGCTCATCGCGGATGTGAATATCGGGGACAACTGGGGAGAGATCTGATAAGCTCAAAGTTCAAAATGTCCTCCAGCGGTTAATTGTTTTTTTATGGCGGATAAAAAAATATTCTATATAAAATCAATTATACTCATTTTCCTCCTTGCGTGGTTCGGTTTTTTGATGGCCGAGAAGATCGATCTTGTGACGGCAGATCTGGGGCGGCATATCAAGAACGGGGAATGGGTGGTGAATTCGGGATTCAATCTTCACGATAAAAATTCACCTCTTTTTGAAAACTTCTATTCTTATACGAACCAGGATTTCCCGGTCGTGAACCACCATTGGGGGGCGGGGGTGGTTTTCTATTGGATTTACAAATTGGCGGGATTTCCCGGTCTTTCCATCTTCTATATTTTTCTTGCCGCTGCGTCTTTTATTGTTTTTTTTGTTATCGCGAAACGCGAGTCAAATTTCACCGTGGCAGCCGTTCTTTCCGTCCTGCTCATTCCGCTGATGGCCGAGAGAAGGGATATCCGCCCCGAAATTTTCAGCTGTTTTTTTGCAGCGCTTTTCCTTTGGGCGCTTTGGAGCTGGAAAAGGAAAGATCTGGCAAGCAGCCGGCTGTACGCGCTTCCCCTTCTGATGGTCTTGTGGGTGAATTCCCATGTTTATTTTTTTCTTGGGCTGTTTTTGATCGGAACATACTGGATTGTCGAGATGGCGCAGTTCCTTTTCGCAAAGCTCAGCGATGAAGAATTTTTGGAAAAGGTGAGGGGAGCGAAGAATCTGACGGCCGTGCTTGTTCTCTCGACGCTTGCCGCTTTGGTCAATCCCTTTGGATGGAGAGGACTCATATATCCTCTCCAAATATTCAGGAATTATGGCTATACCATCGTTGAGAACAAGTCTGTTTGGTTTGTCGAGAAATACGGGATCACAAATTCGAATTTTATGCTGATAAAGGCGGTTTTGGTCATGATGATTTTGAGTTTCGTTTTGATCTTCATAATAAATAAAAAGAAAGTATCCGTTCCCTACTTCGTATTCGCTATTTTCTTTGGAATTACGGGCTGGCTGGCTATCCGCAACTTCACTTTGCTGGGGTTTTTGGCATTGCCGATTCTTGCTTTGAACTTTGAAAATATTTTCACTCCAAACCAGAAGGACAACTTGCCTGCCAAGGAGAATGGCATTGCAGTGCTTTTTATTGCGATTGCCGCGATTGCGATTTTTGCCAACTATAAATTTGTTTTGCTTCATTCGGGCGACCGCGGGATCGGTCTTATGCCGGGAAATGGGGCGGCGGCGGAATTTTTGAAGAAAGAAAAAATTTCCGGGCCGATTTTCAACAATTATGACATTGGAGGGTATCTCATCTGGGGTCTTCCAGAAGGCGAAAAAGTTTTTGTCGACAATCGTCCGGAAGCTTATCCGGATTCATTTTTCAGCGAGGTATACAAGCCTATGCAGGGAGACATGTCCGTTTTCAAGAAGGTTGACGAGCAGTATGGTTTCAAAGCTATTGTTTTTTCCGCGCGCGATATTACGCCGTGGGGGATGAATTTTTTGAAATTGATCAGAGAGAACTCAAATTGGAAAAAAGTCTTTGAGGACGATTATGCCGTCGTTTTTCTCAGGGAAAATGAGGGGAATGGAACAATTATAAATTCAGCGGAATCGGGAAATTGATGAAAAAATATTTAGCGGTTATAAAAATCGAATGGGGGAGGCAAATGACTTACCGGGTAAATCAATTTACCTATCGAATCGGCAATATTTTTGAAATTCTAGCTCAGATTCTTATTTGGACGGCTATTTTTCAAAAAGCGGCAACGATAAAAGGGTACACCTATCAGGAGATGATGACCTATATAATAATCGGCTGGCTTATTTCTTTTTTGATGGCGAATTTCGGCTTTGAATCCTTCATCTCCGATCATATTCAAAGAGGAGAGCTTTCTAACTTTTTGTCGAA
>JBAZRT010000035.1:0-6946 GCA_041662765.1 Parcubacteria group bacterium | reverse complement strand
AAAAGAAAAACTATTTTATTTGTTGTACCAATAATCGTGGCCGTTCTTTTCTTGACGGTTTTTTTTGTGTCTCACAAAATTTTGGCAAGTCTTGAGGGTTGGGGATCGGGGATCTGGAACAATTACATCGAAGGACATGCGCAGAATGACCCCAATGTTCCTCCGACGATAGGCTGGCTGAGTTCCAACTCGGAATTGAGCGGCTGCGGAGGAGCTTTGTCGAAAAAATACAGCATTAATTTTGGAGAACCCGACGAGGAAACTGGCGAGAGGCCTGTCTATGGTTCGGCTTGGTTCGGTGTTGGTTCCAAAGAGGATTCAAACGGAGCCTGCGATTCTGATTTGCCTTCTCTTGGATGGCTCAACTTTTCAGTTGGATATCCGTCTTTTTGCTCGGGGGATGATTGTCATGCCGCAATGTTGCATCCGAATACGGAAGAAGCGGATAACTACGCGGGGTATCTTGATGGTTGGGCGCAAGTGACGTCCATGGGAAACAATGGTTGGGTGAGACTGAAAGATCCCTCCGGAACGCATTATGGAGTGACTAGCAGTACTAGGGGACTACTGTCCGGATATGGCTGGAATTCTGGGACCGAAGACGCATTTCTTGGAAACTCGGGACTCGGATGGCTAAAACTTAGCGGCCTCAAAGTAGGCGATTGCAAATTGGGCTGCGCGACAAAGCAGATTTGCCTGGGTCAGACAATTCCTGGAACAACCTGTGATTCAAGCTATTGCTCTGGGAGCAGCACTGCTTGTACTCTGGGAAGCGACAAGCTTTCTTGGACCTGCAGCAACAGCTGCGGTGATGTTTCTTGTAATATTCACATTATTAATCCAGAAGTCGGCGTTTGCGGCTCTCTTAGCGGAAAGTACATTTGTGATTCGGCCAATCCGCCGGCCGCAAGCAAATTGTGCAGTGATCCTGCAACGTACAACGATGATCTGAATGCCAGCGGTGTCACTGCGACTTGGACTTGTGGGAATGATTGCGGAACAAAAGTGACTTGCACGGCTTCAGCCAAATGCGGATGGACTGAAACAGCTCCCTGATTATTTAGCGATTATAACAAAATATAAATTAAAAAAATTATGAAAAAAAAGAAAACAAAAGAAAGAAAAATTTATCATAGGCTGGCTTTCTGGCTTGGGGTTTTGGTGCTGGGAACAATTGTCGGCATTTCCATTCAATTTTCCAGAGCCTGGGTTGAGCCATCCTTCAACGCGCCTGACGGGAACATCGCCGCACCGATCAATACGGGGGCATCCAAGCAGGTCAAACAGGGAGATATATGCACAACAGTCACCGGAACCGAAATATGCCTAAGCTCTCTTGCAAATCCGACTTTTCTGAAATGCAACTTTGAGGGCGGAAGCGAAGTTGACATTGGAGGCGGGGTCACGGTCTGCAAAATTCCTGGCACTTCCTGCCCAACGGGTTGGCATCAATACAATAAATTTAGTGAAACGAATGCAAATACTTGCGTAGGAACAAATGGTGGTTGCGCGGGTGCAACCACAGTTACTACCGGCTCCCACCCATTCAGTGACATAGATCCAGCGACTGAAGCAAGAACATATTACAGCACTGGTTCATATTCATATATTGCTTATTATGAATGGGTCTGGGTTGCAACATGCTGCTGTTGGTGGCCTTGTGACAGTTCTTACCAAACCCCAGTATATGCCACTGGGTGTAATTCAACGCCAAACACCTGCTTACCTTTCACGAGAGCAGTTGGATGTGTTGCTGACTAAATAATTAATTAATATTATATTTATGATAATTGAAGAGAAAAGTAAAGCAAAATATATTTTAATCGCCGTTATTGTCTTAGTGCTTTTGATTATTGCTGGATTTGTTTATCAGCAAAAAATGATAGTGAACCTGAAAAATGAAGTTGGCGGGATAGATAGGCCAACTATGAGAAACCAAACGGGTATTGCGTCGGCGTCTACGATAAGCGCTGTGCAAAATAGTATTGCGGATAGCACAAAAGAATTAGAGGGGACTGTTACAGCTAAAAACGATAATTTATTGACCATAGAAGCTGTTATAGTTGATTTTTCCAAACTTTCCGGTCTCCATGACAGCGCTCTCAAACAAACGGATTCCTTGCCTAATTCTAAAAAAACGTTTTCGGTCAAAATTGATGCCAATACTATATTTTCAGAGCTAAAAATGGATGATATCAATGTCGGCGATCAGGTCATTGTCTTTACTAACAATCCGATATACAAAACAGACGACTTGACAGCTAGCAAAGTTCTGGTGACTTCAAGCTCTTTCGCAAAGAACCCTTCTGATCTCAATCTTGCGGATTATATTAAGCAAGACAAAGCTATAGCCGGGCCGATAAAGACAGCTGGTGATAATTATTTTGTTATTGAATCTAACTGGATAGATTATTCCAAAATTGACTATTCTCAAGCAAAGAATATTGGAAAAATGGATCCTGCGTCCGTCTCTAAAATTACAACTCAATATAAAGTTTTTGTTGACGATAAAACTGTATTCACAAACAAGAAATTCAGCGAACTAAAAGTTGGAGATATGGTGGCCGCGACTTCAGATAAGCCTACTTTTTCTGTTGTCGAGTTCACCGCAACAAAAATTGAAGGGCCGCTTCAGCCGCCGAGCAAATAAGAATGAAATTTTTTCTTCGAGGTCAGATGCACTTTCCCGTGTCGGATATTTTGAGAGTTGTTGACAATTTCTGCCGAATTATATAATATTACTTTTGCTAGCTGACTAGCGCTCGTTTTATTTATGCCAACGATCAACCAGCTCAAAAAAAGACCTCGCAAGGTCCAGAAAGTGAAATCCAAATCTCCGGCAATGGAGAGGATTTTTAATACGCTCAAAAATCGTCCGGTCGACACGAACAGTCCCTTCAAGCGAGGCGTTTGCGTCAAGGTTTCCACGACTACTCCCAAAAAACCAAACTCAGCGCTTCGAAAGATCGCCAGGGTTCGGCTTTCCAATGGGATGGAAGTGACGGCGTATATCCCCGGGATCGGGCACAATTTGCAGGAACACTCGATTGTTATGATTCGCGGTGGCCGGGTACCTGACCTTCCAGGAGTTCGTTATCATATAGTACGTGGGGTTCTGGATGCGGCAGGAGTCGGGGAGAGAAAAAGAGGGAGATCGAAATATGGAGCGAAAAGGCCAAAAGCCTAGTTTATTTTGAATTTTGAACCAATTTATTTATGCCAAGAAGAAAACGAGTATATAAGAAAAACTGGAAAATAGACCCGAATTACAACAGCCTGATTGTCGGGAGATTTGTCGGTCATCTGATGCAAGAAGGGAAAAGGAGCATAGCCGAACGGATTGTTCAGGATTCTTTTGCTGTTATTCACGAGCGAACCAAAAAAGGCGGACTCAATGTTTTTGAACAAGCGATAAAGAACGTTTCACCCTTAGTTGAGCTCAAATCGCGAAGAATCGTAGGAGCGAACTACCAAGTTCCCGTTCAAGTTGCGGGCGATCGGCGAGCAACACTTGCGATGCGCTGGGTTATTTCAGCCGTGAGAGCGAAAAAAGGCAAGAGAATGGCGGAAAAATTGGCCGACGAACTGCTTGATGCCGCCCAAAAACAAGGCGCAGCGATGAAAAAGCGGGAAGATGTGCATCGGATGGCGGACGCGAACAAGGCGTTTGCGCACTTCGCATAGAAAAATATGGCACGAAAATATCCTATTGAAAAATATAGAAATATAGGCATCATAGCCCATATAGACGCCGGGAAAACCACCACTACCGAGCGGATTTTGTTTTATACGGGAATTTCCCACAAGATCGGTGAAGTGCACGAAGGTGAGGCAACGATGGACTGGATGGAACAGGAAAAAGAGCGCGGTATCACGATCACTTCGGCCGCGACGACTTGTTTTTGGCAAGACTGCCAGATAAATATCATTGATACTCCGGGACACGTTGATTTCACGGTGGAAGTCGAAAGAAGCCTTCGGGTTTTGGACGGCGGAGTTATTGTGTTTGATGGAAAAGAAGGAGTTGAGCCTCAATCCGAAACGGTTTGGAGGCAAGCAGATAAATACAACGTACCGCGGCTTTGCTTCATCAACAAGGTTGATAAAGAAGGCGCGGATTTTTTCTTTTCTTTGGGCACGATCTGGAACCGTCTCAACCCAAACGCAGTCGCTGTGCAAATTCCGATCGGACAAAGAGGGGATTTCAAGGGCGTGGTGGACCTCATGAAAATGAAAGCGGAATATTTCGAAGGCGATATGGGTGAAATTGTAAAAGAAGATGAAATTCCGGCGGATCTTCAAGAGCAAGCCAAGGAATACCGCGAAAAAATGGTGGAAAAGATCTCCGAAACAGATGACGCGCTCACGGAAAAATTTTTGGGCGGGGAAGAAATTTCAACCGAGGAGCTCAAGAAGGCTCTTCGCAACGCTGTCATAAATGTAAAATTGTTCCCGGTGTACTGCGGAACAGCTCTTCGCAACAAGGGTGTCCAGCCGGTTCTCGACGGAGTAGTCGACTATCTGCCGTCTCCGATCGATATTCCTCCCGCCAAAGGGACAGATCCGAAAACGAATGAAGAAATTGAAATAAAAGCCGACGACAAAGCGCCCTTTTCAGCTCTTGCTTTCAAGGTGGCGACTGATCCGTTTGTCGGCCAGCTCACTTTTTTCCGGGTATATTCAGGAATGGTGAAAGCCGGATCATATGTTTTGAACTCAACAAAAGGGGAAAAAGAAAGAATCGGACGAATTCTTTTGATGCATGCCAATCACCGTGAAGAAATGGAGGAAATACATTCCGGCGGAATCGGGGCTCTTGTCGGCATGAAATATACAACCACCGGTGATACGCTTTGCGATCCGGTAAAACCAGTCGTTCTTGAATCAATCACCTTTCCAGAGCCGGTTATTGCGATCGCGATCGAGCCGAAAACGAAGGCTGATCAGGAAAAAATGGGCTTGGCGCTCAAAAAATTGGCCGAGGAAGATCCGACTTTTCGGGTGCACACAGATGAAGAATCCGGCCAAACCATTATTGAAGGAATGGGCGAACTGCATCTCGATATTATTGTTGACCGCATGAAGCGCGAATTCAAAGTGGAAGCCAATATTGGACGTCCGCAAGTAGCCTATCGCGAGACAATCAAGCAAACAGCTCAAGCTGAAGGAAAATATATCCGCCAATCCGGCGGTCGCGGACAATATGGACATTGTTGGCTCAGAGTTGAACCCCTTGAACCGGGTGGAGGATTCGAATTTGTGAATGAAATAAAAGGAGGAGCTATTCCTCAAGAATATATCACGCCGATTGAAAGAGGCGCCAAAGAGGCTTTGGAAAACGGTGTGATCGCCGGTTTCCCGCTCGTGGATGTCAAAGTGGCCGTCTATGACGGATCGTTCCATGATGTCGACTCTTCGGAGGCGGCGTTCAAAATCGCCGGGTCTTTGGCCGTGCAGGAAGCCGTGAAGCGGGCGAAACCGATCATTCTCGAGCCGATCATGAAAGTTGAAGTGATCACGCCGGAAAATTTCATGGGAGATGTTGTCGGGGATCTCAACTCAAAACGCGGGCAGATTCAGGAGATGGAAGACCGCGGAGAAGGAAACGCCCGGGTAAAAGTGATCAAAGCCACAGTGCCGTTGGCATCAATGTTCGGATACGCAACGCAGCTTCGCTCAATGTCCCAGGGACGGGCGAACTACTCGATGGAATTTGACCACTATGAAGAAGTGCCGAAAAATGTGGCGGAAGAGATCAAAGGCGGGGAAAAGAAGTAAAATAAAATCTATGTTTTCGAAAGATCTCAAAGAAATAATGGACCTTGCCGGCGGAAGATATATAATTGTCGAAGACGGCCAGCCGAAGTATATTGTCATGAATTTTGACGAGTATCGCAGTGCGGTTCTTGACCGCAAATCGGTTCAAACCTTGACGGAAGAAGAACTTATCGAAAAAATAAACTCCGACATTTCTCTCTGGCGCGAAAAGCAAACCGCGGATGACGAAATCGCCCTTGATGAAATCGAGGAACTCGAAGATATAGAGTATGTGTAGACATTGACAAATAAAAGGCATTGTGATAAATTTCCATATGTGGCGAGAAATACAAAAGCTCTTGCCAAAAAATAAAAGATAGTATACAATACTTTCGTAGAGATTTATAAAAGTATAACTTAATAAATTCTAAATAAAACGAATTTGCACAAATTCGAGGTTGTGATTTGGGCGAATTCGGGAAGTTGAAAAAAATGGCAGCAGAAGCATTTGATCGATCAAAACTGCACGTAAACGTTGGTACAATCGGACATGTTGACCATGGCAAGACCACTCTTACCGCGGCTATTTTGCATGTCTTGAGCTTTCTCGGACAGGCCAAAGAAAAAGGCGTCGATGAGATCGACAAAGCTCCAGAAGAAAGAGAGCGCGGGATCACGATTGCGACCGCTCACTGCGAATATGAATCAGAAAAGCGGCACTATGCCCACGTTGACTGCCCGGGACACGCCGATTATATCAAAAACATGATCACCGGTGCCGCCCAGATGGACGGAGCGATTTTGGTTGTCAGCGCGACGGATGGTCCGATGCCGCAGACTCGCGAACATATTCTTCTCGCCCGCCAAGTTGGCGTGCCGGCAATTGTTGTTTTTCTCAACAAAGTTGATATGGTTGATGATCCGGAATTGATTGATTTGGTCGAAGCGGAAGTGCGCGAGCTTCTCACCAAATATGAATTTGACGGTGACAACGCAACCATCGTTCGCGGTTCAGCTTTGAAAGCGCTTGAATCAAAAAGCAAAGACGAAGAAGCGGCCAAATCAATTTTTGATATCGTTGCGGCCCTTGATGAAAAAATTCCTGATCCGGTGCGCGATGTCGACAAGCCATATTTGATGCCGATCGAAGATATTTTCTCAATTGAAGGACGCGGAACAGTTGTGACAG
>JBAZRT010000034.1:0-7056 GCA_041662765.1 Parcubacteria group bacterium | reverse complement strand
TATTCGGACGGACCAAACACGGCGTCGAAAAACTTTCCAAGAAACTTTTGAGCCGCGGGTTCAAGGCCGAGTCCATTCACGGCAACAAGTCGCAAGGCCAGCGCCAGCGCGCCCTCAAACGTTTCAAAGACAACCAAGTTCAAGTGTTGGTCGCGACCGACGTCGCGGCACGTGGCCTCGACATCGACAGCGTCACCCACGTCATCAACTATGACCTTCCCGCCACCTACGACGACTATATCCACCGCATCGGCCGCACGGGCCGCGGAACCAAAAAAGGCAAAGCGCTTACGTTTATCGAATAAAGTATCCTGTCACAAAAAAAACAGCGTCCCTTGAGGCGCTGTTTTTTCAAGTCGTTATTGATATTTGCAAATCTCGATTTTTTTGCCGTCGATAGTGATGTAGGTTGAGGGAATGTCCGTCCAGCATCCCGAGTTGAAATAGCGAATTTTTCCTCTTCTTTCCTGCATCGCTTTGTGCGTGTGCCCGCAGAAGATATACTCGACTCCGCGAAAACGCGCATAGAGGATCGCGCGCGCCGCGACTTTTTCTGAATTGCGCATCCAAAGCTTGCTTTCTCTTTTGATATATCGGCTCATCCTTTTGTCTCGGAAATCAACCAACTGAACAAAATTATATATTTTGACGGCGATCAAACTGAGGAGCGCATTGTCAATCATGAAGTTGTCGAACTGATGTCCGTGAATGGCCAGAAATTTTTTGCGCCCGTATCGCCACTTGTAGACATTGCATACTTTCGCACCGGTGAGCGCGGCAAAAATCTTCGCAAGATCCTTGTCGTGATTTCCCACGACCCAGCGCACCTTTCTCGTTTTGGAAAGCTTTCCGATAAGCGCGAGAAATTTCCAATCGTCTCCCCGGAGACGATTGAGGTTCAGGTCTTCAAAAATATCTCCGAGCAAAATCAACTTTCTGAACTCGAAGTTTTTGAGAAAATCGGTGGCTTCCCTGGCGCGACTCACCCGCGATCCCAAATGAAGATCGGAAATGATGAGAGTATGGGTTTTGCCGCCTTTGGCGAGCCTCGCTCCTGGCGGGTTTTTTGATTTTGTTTTTTCCATCGGTTGGTTTTATTTTAGCATATTGAGGCGACAAGCGCATAGCCGATTTGCCTCAACCTCGCCGATTTGGTAAAATTTCTTCGTGAGAGACATAAGATACACACCCAAAAGATTCAACCCCGATCCGCCTACTCGAAAACCAAAATATGGTTTTCTTTTGTGGCTTCTCATAGCGATCATCATAGTGGACGGATACTATATGATAAATAAGTATTTTGAATCGCATCGCAATCAGGCTGAGCCGAATGCGGAGCAAAGCACAGTTCCCGCGGCGGAAGCAAAAAAGATCGAACCGATCAAAGCCCAGGCATCCGACAACCCCGAGTATCAAGTGGTGCGAAGCGACGAGATGCCTGATCTTGTGATTCCAACTGCCCATGCTTTTGTGGTGGTTGACGCCGACACAGGAAAAATCTTGGCCGGCAATCACGAAACGGATCAAAAGCAGATAGCCTCGCTTACAAAAATGATGACGGCCATTCTGGTCATGGAAAATATCAAAAACCTTGACGAACCAATTGACATCAGCGAAGAAGAAGTATACATCGAAGGAACAAAGATCGGCTGTCCGCGCAGCGGATACTGCATCAGCCCAAGGCTCAAAGTAGGTGAACAAGTTTCGGCGCGTGATCTTCTTCAGGCGATGCTCATCAATAGCGCCAACGACGCGGCAATCGCCCTCGGAAAACATATTTCCGGATCTCAAGAAAGTTTCGCAAACCTCATGAACCAAAAAGCGGAGCTTATGGGACTCACTGACACGCATTTTTGCACGCCTTCGGGGCTCGAGCCGGACGGGCGCGAATCCGAATGCTATTCCTCCGCGGCCGACATCGCGCGCATAGCCGCCTATTCAATGAGATATGACTTAATTTGGAATATGTTCGACTACCCGAACAATTGCGAGATCAAATCCTGCGACGGGCAGATTTCCCACACTCTTCTCAACACCGATGTTGCCATGAGCGACATTCCCAACGCCATGGGCGCTAAGACAGGCTTCACTCCGGCGGCCGGATACTCGCTTCTCCTCGGAGCGTCGGACGCAACAAAGCTGCACCGCGTCGTGGTCGTTGTTCTTGACGACCCTTACCGCTGGCAAGACATTCACACGGCAATCGACTGGACGTTCAAAGCATATTCCTGGGAGAAGCAGAAGTAATTTAATACGTATTTAAATACGTATTTCCGCTCCAAACAAAAACCGTCCCACTAAACGTGACGGTTTTTTGAATATATTTTAGAAATCATTTTTCCAAATCCAACGTCTCATCTATCCGAATCTGATCCACGAAATCCGGCACGTGACTGACAAGGACCATGGCGCCCTTGTAGGCGTCCAGGGCTTTGGCAATGACAGGCAGGTGACGGAAATTGATGTGATTGGTCGGTTCGTCCAAAATGAGAAGCCCCGGTTCTTCGAGCACGAGGCGCGCGAAGGCGACCAATCCCTTTTGTCCTTCAGAAAGATCCCCAATTTTTGCGCCGATCATAGTTTTGTCTATCAAAAATCCCGCCGCAACTGATCGCAATTTTTCTTCGTCGTTTGTTTGCATCGCTTGAACGAGCGAATCATGGACCGTGTCTTCAAAATTGAGAGTGGAAAAATCCTGGCGATAGTATCCGACCCGCACACCGTCAGCAATTTTCGCGCCTTTTGCTTTTCCCGACGCCAATGATTCAAGCAGAGTTGTTTTTCCGATTCCATTGGGACCAGAAAGCAGTAAATGGTTGTTTTTCTTGAGCGAAACTTTTGCTTCTTTTTCCGTCGGCTCGTGATCTTTCATCACCACAAGCGAAGTGACGCTCAAAATTTCTCCCGATAGTTCATCTTGAGCGGGTATGATGAAATTCCGGATAGCTTTGTCTTCTTTTCTCACATCGACCTTCGCTTCTTCCATTTCCGCCGCTTTGTTTCTCATCTTTCTCGCTACGAGGCGCATCTTTCCTCCTTTGTTAGCAAAAAAGTTGGCTTTTTCTTTGTTGGCGATGATCTCTTTTTCATATTGTGCGTTCTTTCTTTTCTCTTTCTCGATCCGATCGGCGATCTCAGCCACTACGACATAATAGTCCCCGAGATATTGTTCGATTTTGTGAGTGAAAACGTCGAGATAGAGAACCCCGTCTGTGAAAGAATTCAAAAAGTTCGCGTCATGCGAAATGACAATGCAAGTTTTGTCATAGTTCATCAAAAATTCCGTGAGATGAGCTATTCCCGCCGCGTCCAAATTGTTTGTTGGCTCATCCAAGATGAGAAGATCCGGATCTTGAATCAAAGCCGAGGCCAAAAGAAGCCGGGATTGCTGCCCGCCGGAAAATTCCTTGACCACCTTTTCGTGCGGCGCTTTCAAATTCACGAGCTTCAGAACACTATCGATCTTCGGATCGATATTATATATTTTTTCACTGAAATATTGTTCAAAAAATTCTTTGACGCTGAAAAGCATTTGCTCTCGCGGAATAACTTGTCTCGCGTAGGCAATTTTGAGACGCGGATCAACATATATTGAGCCGTCATTTTCTTTGAGCGATCCGGTAATCAAATTCAAGATCGTGCTCTTGCCGGCGCCATTTTGTCCCATGAGCGTGATTTTTGTCCCGCGCCGCAAGGCAAAAGAAACCTCATCCAAAATGGGTTTTTTGTATCCGTATTCAAACGAAACTTTGTTGAACCTCACCGCGACGTCATCGTTGGCCATAGCTTTTCTCGATTAAACACTGAATTCCAATTGTACAATACATTTGCGGATTTGAAAAGAGCCAATTCATATATTTCACCAAAAAAAGAGAAGCGCGCGCTTCTCTTTTTTTTGACTTATTGAATCTTTATTGACGATTGTCGCATACTCCGTCGCCATTCTTGTCGACGAAATTGGCTCCGCTGCGTCCTTGTCCTGTCCCCCGTCCCATTCCTTGGCCGTTTCCTTGGCCGAGCCCAAGTTCCTTTCGGATCTGATTGGCTTCGTCATATTTTTTCTCAAGCATCAATTTTCGCATTTCAACGAAACGGGAAAAATTTTGCTCGTTTATGACCTGGCTCGCTTGGCCCCGCCCGTTCATTTGTTCTTTCCAGGCGTTGAAGTCATTGTTGTCAAATGCCTTTTGCATTTGCTCGTGCCTCTCCGGACTATAATTGGGACCGGTTTGGTCTGGATTGCCCCGATAGGCGAGCGCCCCTTGCGAGAGAGCAACTGCTCCGGCGATTCCCGCCGCGGCGACAGCTCCCATCACAATATATTTGTTCTTCATTTCTTTATCTCTAATAATTATTGGCCGGCTCTGGTATATATAACGGGAAAGGATATATTTGTTTTCAAACTATTTTCCATTGCCATTCATCTGCCCCTTGGGTCCATCCTGGCCGTTCGCGTTTCCAGCTCCGTTTTTCTTTTTTATCTGTCCATTTCCTTGCCAGGGACGAATTTCGCTCGCCTGAAAAATCTGATTGCCTTCTTTTTGACCGATTGCTTTTATTATCTCTCCCGATTCCAAACTTACCGATTGACGAACAACAGTATTGTTGTCATAGACAACTTGCCACTCATTTCCTGCAAGATCGCGAAGATCAATTGAGTTTTTCGAAATGGAATTGATCGTCCCCGCCAACAGTCCCTTTTCCGGCTGGGACCATTGAGCTTCCTTGGTGACGACCAATTTCCTATAGCCAGGAAACCCGCGCGTCATTGCCATGTTCATTTTTCTTCCAAAACCGGAAAAGACCAGCAATATCCCAAAAAGAAGCAGGCTTCCAAAAACGACCAGGGCTATTTTCGAAAAATCGTATCTGTATCCATTCTCGGTTTTCCGAAGACCAACGAATGCAAAGAAAACAAGGATAAGGAGTGGGATTATCCAAAAATATGGAATCAGAGACAGATAGTAAAAAAATGAATAGTGACGCATGGCGGCATACAAATCCCAATCCAGATCCGATATAAGAAAGTACACGACTGAAAAAGCGGCGGCGGCAACGAGAGCGACCGCAAAAAAAGACGTCCAGATTGAATATTTTTTCGCCAAATATTTCCAACGCGGATCGGGCCGGACATTTTCTTTCTTGATTTTTCCAATTGTCTCCGCAATCAAATTTTTCATAATATATTCCTAAGAACAATCAACTCCCTTTTCTTTCATCTTGGCAAAAAGCGCTTCCCTGCCTCGGGAAATCAATGTCGCCACCGTACCCTTGGGTTTTTTCAAAATATCCATGATCTCTTCATACGCTTTTTCCTCAATGAATCTCAAAATCAAAATTTCTTCATATTTCATCGGAAGTTCTTTGAGACAATCTTTGATCTTTTCCAAACAATCTTTGGCGCTGAGGTCTTTTTCAATATCCGTTCCCGACTTCAAAATTTTCGCAAGTTCCGCCTCTTCCAGCGAATTGGTCCGGGGCCGCGCACCGGATTTGCGGAAAAAATCGACCATATGGTTGTGAGCGATCCGATACGCCCAACTGGAAAATTTCAAGAGTTCGTTGTACTCGTTCAGCTTCTTATATATTTTAATGAAAACTTCTTGAAGCAAATCCTCGACATCCTCCTTGGGAAGCTGGGTGATCCGGCGGATATAGTGAAAAAGCGGAATCTGATACCGCTCCATGAGAAGGCCGAATGATTCGGGATCGGCTTTCGCCAGCTCGATCAGTTCGGCGTCGGTTTTTTCCTTCTTTTCCGGATTCAAAAGCGGTTTTTCCACAAATTAGCACTGCCCAAATAGTACGAATTTGAAACGGTTTGTTTTCAAAAACTATCGCCCCAAAACAAGATTGAACAAATATCCGGTGAAGATGATGCCGATTCCCACAATTGAAGCGAAAATGGCGATGAGTTTTGGTTTCATGACTTTTTTGAGGATCATGAATTCCGGCAAGGATAATCCGGTGACGGCCATCATGAAGGCCAATGTTGTCCCAAGACTCACGCCTTTTTCCGTGAGCACACTGACGAGCGGAATGATGCCCGCCGCGTTTGAATAGAGCGGAATACCGATGAGAACAGCCAGCGGCACGGCGTACCATTTGCCGCTCCCCGCGTATTGCGCCAGAAAATCCGTCGGCACATAGCCGTGAATCCAAGCTCCAATCCCAATTCCGATTAAAATATAAATCCAGACTTTCTTGATAATCTCGACAGTGTAGTTTTTCGCATAGTAAAATCTTTGTTTCCAAGTCATTTCCGGCAGCTGCAGTTGTCCGTTAAATTTGTTTTTATATACAAACTCTTCTACTAAATTTTCCACTTTTAAATGTCCGATGACAATCCCTGAAAGAATAGCGATCACAAGTCCGCTGGTGATATATAGCAAGGCGATTTTCCAACCAAAAAGTCCGAGAAGCAAAACCAGCGCCACTTCATTTATCATCGGCGACGCTACAAGAAAGGAGAACGTTGTTCCGAGTGGCACGCCAGCCTCTAAAAAGCCTAGGAACAATGGGATAGCCGAGCAGGTGCAAAACGGAGTAATTATCCCAAGAAGCGAAGCCAGCACATTGCCAAAATACTTTTTCTCGCTGGAAAGTATGGTTCGAATTCTCTCTGGCGGGAGAAATGAACGGATGATTGAGACTACAAAAATTATCACAGCCAGAAGCAGAAAAATCTTGATAGTGTCAAAAATGAAGAAATTGATTGCCGAGGCCAGCACTGTTTTTTGGGCAATGCCAAAAACCGAATATGTGAGCCAATCAGCAAAAAGTTGAACGGGATAGAACATATTTTTATTTGATTACTTGATTAAAAATTTTTTTATATTCTCTAATCGCCTTTCTGTCCAGAGAATAGCGAATAAAATTTCCTTCCCTTTTTTCAAGCAAAAGACCAATTTTCTTCAATTGCTTGAGATGATGCGAAACTAGCTTGTCCGATATTCCCATCTCTGGAACAATTTCGCAAACGCATTTTGAACCGCCCTGAAGAATGCAGAGGATCTTTAGTCTGTTTGGATCGGCCACAACACGCAAAAAATCATA
>JBAZRT010000033.1:0-7264 GCA_041662765.1 Parcubacteria group bacterium | reverse complement strand
AGGTTATTTCAGATCTGCAGATGCACACGACCTATTCTGACGGCTCTCATACGGTCGAAGAAATGGCGCGAGAAGCCCAACGGTTGGGGAGAAAGTATATCGCCATCACCGATCATGTCGGGCATCTCAAAATAGCGGGAGCAATGGACGTGAAAACGATCGAAAGACAATGGCGCGAAATCGAGAAAGTGGACAAGGCTATGAGCGGAATAAAGATCCTCAAAGGCTGCGAGGTGGACATAAATCCGGATGGAACGATCGCGCTCGAAGACAAATATCTGGCCAAATTCGATATTGTTCTTGGTTCGATTCATTCCAATTTCAAAATGTCGAAAGCCGAAATGACCAAGCGCCTGGTTCGGGCAATTGAAAATCCGCACGTTGACATCATTGCTCATCCCACCGGGCGGATAATCCATCGCCGGGCGGGATATGCGTTTGATTTTGAAACGATCTGCAAGGCGTGCGTGAAAAACAAAACAATTCTTGAAATAAATTCTTATCCAGATCGGCTGGATTTGAGCGATCTGAATATCAAGCGGGCGATTGAATATGGCGTGAAATTGTCTCTTGGCACGGACTCGCACAGCAAAATACAACTGCGCTATCTCGATCTTGGCATCGCTCAGGCCCGTCGTGGCTGGGCGACAAAAAAAGATGTTGTGAACTGTCTCGGTGCGGAGGAACTTTTGAAATTTTTGAAAAGCAGGTAAAAAGGCTGGAAATTTTTTTCACTTTCTGCTATAATGATATTGAAAATTGTTTTGTACACTTGAAAGGTCTATGACAGTCCGAAGAAAAATTTGGCTGAAGTTTTCTCTGGTCGTGGTCTTGTTTTTGATCACGGCTCTTATTGCATATCCGAAACCGATCCCAAAACCGGCGTGGCTTGGAAATACGCTCGCAAAATTGAAAATCAATCTCGGCCTTGATCTCCAGGGCGGAATTCATTTGATATACAAGGTTGATACGAGCGGAGTGGATTCGGCGAAAGTGCCGGATGCCTTGAGTGGTCTTCAGGATGTGATTGAGAGGCGCGTGAACGCGTTTGGAGTGGCCGAGCCCTTGATCGAGACTTCGAAATCGGGATCGGAGCAAAGATTGATCGTGGAATTGGCGGGTGTTCGCGACATTGAAGCCGCCAAAGCGATGATCAAAGAAACGCCGTTCCTGGAATTCAAAGAACAGCAAACTAGTGCGACGGAACAAATACCACAAGATCAATTAGACAAGGCAAATGCGGTAGCCAAAGCAAAAGCGGATGATATTTTAAAAAGGGCATTAGCAGGAGAAGATTTTTCCATGCTTGCAAAAGATAATAGCGAAGATTCAGGTTCTAAAAGCAACGGTGGCGATTTAGGTTTTACCAAAAAAGGTGAATTTGTTCCAGAATTTGATCAAGTGTTATTTGACGTGAATTTTAAAGATGGCACTGTCTATCCGCAATTAGTAGAATCACAATTTGGCTGGCATATTATTAAAAAAATCGAAGCGAGGGGGGATGGGGATAATTTGGAAATACATTCTGCGCATATCTTGATTGCCAAAAAGGTACAACCAGAAGCGCAAATTACATGGGTTTCGACCGGACTGACCGGAAAAAATTTAAAATCGGCGCAAGTTGATTTCCAAGGTCAAGGACTTTCCGAACCGAAAGTAGCTCTGCAATTTGACTCTGAGGGGGCCCAGCTATTTACCGATATAACAAAAAGAAATATAGGTAAGCCCTTAGCTATTTTATTGGATAATTTACCAATCACTGATACAAATGGTGACGGAGTTATTGATAACCTTGACCCTCCATATGCTCCAATAATTCAAGGAGAAATATCTGGCGGTAAGGCTGAAATAACGGGGCATTACACGATGGAAGAGGCCAATAATCTAGTTAAGCGACTCAATGAAGGCGCTTTGCCGATGCCGATCACTCTCATTGGCCAGCAGAGCGTCGAAGCTTCGCTGGGACAAATATCTCTCAACCAAAGTCTCAAGGCGGGCCTCATCGGCATCATCCTCGTCATGATATTTATGATGATTTATTACCGTTTTCTGGGAATTGTCGCTTCAATTGCGCTTATTGTTTACAGCTCTTTGATGGTTGCAATATTCAAAATTTCTTCGGTTTCACCCTGGTCGATCACGCTCACGCTTGCCGGTATCGCCGGATTCATTCTTTCTGTCGGTATGGCGGTGGACGCGAACATTTTGATATTTGAACGCACAAAAGAGGAGATCCGAAAGGGTCGCAGTATGCGCAGCGCGATCGACGAGGGACATCACCGCGCGTGGCCGAGCATTCGCGACAGCAATATTTCAACGATCATCACCTCTCTCATATTGATCTGGTTTGGAACGGGATTCGTGAAAGGATTCGCGATCACTTTGCTTTTGGGAGTTTTGGTTTCGATGTTCACGGCGATCATCCTTGTCCGCATCATTTTGACCGCGTTGATCGGGGAATGGGCAGAGCATAAGAAGAGTTGGATAATTGCAGGCGCTAAAAATGAAGAATCAACTGAATAAGCTCGCGAAAAATTTGGGCTTCTCGCAATATTTTCGAAGCTCCAAATTTCCCGCTTGCTAAAAACATGCAAATGTACAACATTCTCGGTAATCGAAAATATTTCTATATCATCTCCGGAACATTGATGCTTCTTTCAGTCATCGCTCTTTCGGTTTGGGGACTCAGATACGGTCTCGATTTCACCGGCGGGACATTGATGGAGGTTCAGAATGTGAAAGCTCAAAGCGGCGACATCAAAATCGTCTTGAGCGACGCCGGAATCAATGATGCGGTTGTTTCGCCGACGCAAAACAACGGATATCTCATACGATATGCCAATTCAAACGACGAGAAAAACCAGGAAGTGCTCAAAAAGCTTCGTGGAAAATTTCCTGAAATCAAAAATACCCGCCTCGACTATATCGGACCGTCAATTTCATCAGAACTCAAATCAAAAGCCATTTGGGCGCTCTTGGTGGCGGTGATCGGCATCGCGCTCTATATAGCCTATGCCTTTCGCAAAGTTTCCCGGCCGGTGGAATCGTGGAAATATGGGGTCGGAGCGGTCGTGGCACTGGTTCATGATGTTTTGATCACTGTCGGAATATTTGCGATCCTTGGACACTTCTGGGGCATCGAGGTAGATTCCTCTTTCATCGCCGCTCTCCTCACGATTCTTGGTTTTTCCGTGCATGATACGATCGTCGTCTATGACCGGACGCGCGAAAACCTTTTGAGATCCGGATCGAGCGAGAAATTCGACGAAACAGTGAACCGCAGCCTCAATGAAACGATGGCGCGTTCGATCAGCACTTCCCTCACGGTGATCGTCACGCTGCTGGCTATCTTCATTTTCGGCGGACAATCGATCAAAACCTTCACGCTTGCGCTTCTTGTCGGAATTGTTTTCGGGACCTATTCCTCGATATTCGTCGCTTCGGCATTGATCGTTGATTGGTGGAAATGGGACAAAACTTGACAATACAAATAGGGTATGTTATCATTTTACTCTAGGATTAATTCGTGCTAATATAGCTTTAATCAAAGAGAAAAATGATGACTAGCCAGAACAAATTCAATTTGCGGGAAAATGCAGAATTTGGGCAGAAAATAGTGGTAAAATCAGTCGATATCGCCACAATTGCCTCTGATCTGATGGGAATTTTGGGAGCCAAACAGAAGCTTGTGCTTTCCAGCCGTTTTGGAATTTCCGACCGCGATCCGCAGACGCTTGAATCAATCGGAAAATCTCTCAATATCACCCGGGAACGGGTACGCCAGATCGAAGCCGACGCGCTGAACCTGCTCAAAAAGACCGATCAATCAGAACAATCCAAGGAGCTTTTTTCCACCATTTCGGAAACGATTGAAGAAAAGGGCGGAATCGCAAAATCTGAAACGCTCACTCAAGAAGTTTTTGAAAAATATTTCATAAGAAAAGCGAGAGATTCAAAGGAAAAAAGCTTGCTTGAGATCGCTTTTTCCGTAGTTGGCCTCAAAAGAATGAAGGGCAACAAAGAAGTGGAGGACGGTTGGTCAGGCAAAGATTTTGATATCAAGCGTTTTCGGAGCGCTGTAGGCCAGATTGAAAAAATATTCGATGAGTCAAAAAAACTCTTTTCGGAAGAAGATTTGCTGAAAAAAATTGATATTGCAAGCCAAACAGATCAGGAAGCGAAGATCGATCCGGGAAAAATTCTCAACTTTCTCGAAGTTTCCAAAAAATTCGGAAAAAATGTTTTTGGCGGCTGGGGAAAAGCCAATTGGCCGCTTGTACGTCCAAGAGGAGTGCGTGAAAAGGCGACTCTGGTTCTGCTCAACTGCAAAAAGCCTCTTCATTTTCGAGAGATCAGCCAGCTTATTGAAAAAACAGGCCTCAGCGACAAAAAAGTCCATCCCCAGACCGTTCACAATGAACTGATCCGCGACAAAAGATTTGTTTTGGTCGGACGGGGAACATACGCTCTTCGCGAATGGGGATATGAGGAAGGAACAGTGAAAGATATCATTGTCTCAATAATCAGATCTGCCGGAGGATTTTTGAAAAAAGATTCAATCGTAAAGGATGTCCTCAAGAAGCGCAAAGTGAAAAAGGCGACTATTGCCGTCAATTTGTCGGACAAAAAAGTTTTTGAAAAGACCAAAGGCGGGTACAAGTTGAAATAGGAGAAAAAGAAAACAAAACTAACTTAACAAACATCATGGGTTTCGCATCCTTTTTCAAACAATATTTTGAAACAATCGGGCTATTGTACTCCATCAGTTGGTGGTGGGCGGGTCCGATTGTTTTGTTTTATCTGTTCAAGATCCTGTGGAAAAAATATTCCTTTGGACAGCATCTTGCGACCATGAAATTCATTGTCTTGGAAATCAAGCCTCCGCGCAACATCGAGCGCAGTCCGCGGACAATGGAACAGGTATTCGCGGCTTTGCACGGAGTCTGGTCAACGCCGAATTATATCAACAAATACATCAAGGGCATGTGGTTTCAATCCCTCATCAGCTTTGAAATTCAGGGCGTGAACGGAGAAATGCATTTTTATGTCCGCTGTGAAAAAAGATTCCGCAATTTCATTGAATCGCTCATCTATTCTCAATATCCGGAAGCGGAAATTCAGGAAGTTGAAGATTATACCCACACTATTCCCAAAAATACGCCGAATGCCGAGTGGGATCTTTGGGGCGTGGACTTCAAACTGGCGAAAAACGATGCCTATCCGATCCGCACGTACAAATATTTTCAGGAAGAAGTGACCAAGGGAATGATCGATCCGTTGGCGGAACTGGCCGATGTCATTGCCGGACTTCCTCCCGGTCAGCAAATTTGGCTGCAGCTCATTGTCACGCCTGAACACGACAAAGACTGGCAGGGAGCCGTGAAAAAGCTGGCGGACAAATTGTCAGGGAAGGAAGTGAAAAGCGAACCGATGATACTTCTCCGTTTTTTTTCGGAGATATGGGATATTTTGACTTCGTCCTTCCTATATATGTTCAGCACAGTCGAGGAAATTGCCGAAAAAAAGAAAGAAGAACAGCCGTTGATGTTCAGGCTTACGCCCGGGGAGCAGGAAACACTCAAAGCTGTCGAAGAAAGTATTGCGAAAAAAGGGTACCGGACAAAATTCCGCTTTATCTATGTCGGCCGGCGAGAAGGGTTTGATCGGGGATTTCTTTCCGGGGTCAATGGATCGATCCAGCAGTTCAACGACGCGATGCTCAATTCTTTCGTGCATGACAATGAAACAAAGACTTTTGCGAACTATATCTGGGTCGAGCCTCGCATGCGTTTTGCTCAGAGAAAAATTTTCAATCGATATCTTGATCGCGATCCGGACGGTCCGAGATTCGTGCTGAATTCGGAAGAGCTGGCAACAATCTATCATATGCCGGATATGTCCGTGCTTTCGCCTGCCATTTCGCGAGTTGAAGCCAAAAAGGGCGGCGCACCGATCAATTTACCAACAGAATAATTATGCACAACGAAAAGATCACAAAATTTGCCAAAACGAATTTCCGGGGGCAAGAACGCGTTTTCGGGATCAAAGAAGACGACCGGCGCCGCCATTTTTATGTTGTCGGGAAAACCGGAACCGGAAAGACGACGATGATCCAGAATATGGCCATCCAGGACATCCAAAATGGCCACGGAGTGGCGATTGTTGATCCGCACGGAGAATTTGCCGAAGAAGTTCTGAAAGCCGTTCCCGCCAGCCGTATCAATGATGTGATCTATTTCAATCCGGCCGACCAGGAATGGCCGATCGCGTTCAACGTGATGGAAAAAGTGGATACGGAATACCGGCATCTTATTGCTTCGGGATTGGTCGGAGTTTTCAAGAAAATCTGGGCGGATTCCTGGGGGCCTCGCTTGGAATATATTCTGCGGAATGCAATTCTTGCGCTTCTTGAATATCCGAGCAGCACGCTTCTCGGAGTGACGCGCATTCTTGTTGACAAAAACTATCGCGAGCGGGTCGTGGAAAAGATCAGCGATCCGGTGGTGAAATCCTTTTGGGTGGATGAATTCACGAAATGGAATGATCGGGTTTTGCAGGAAGTGATCTCTCCGATCCAGAACAAAGTCGGGCAGTTTCTTTCGAGCGCTCTCATTCGAAACATTGTCGGGCAGACGAAATCGGCTTTCAATATCCGCGATCTCATGGATCAGGAGAAAGTCATCATTATGAACCTTTCCAAAGGGAGGATCGGCGAGGACAACAGCGCGCTTCTCGGAGCGATGATGATCACCAAGATCCAACTGGCGGCGATGGCGCGGGTGGATGTGCCGGAAGAAGAACGAAAAGATTTCTATCTCTATGTCGATGAGTTTCAGAATTTCGCGACGGACTCTTTTGCGAATATTCTTTCCGAGGCGCGGAAATATCGCCTCAACTTGATTCTGGCCCATCAATATATCGGCCAGCTGACGACCGACACTTCGACCAAAGTGAGAGATGCCGTTTTTGGAAACGTGGGCACGCTCGCGACTTTCCGGATTGGCGCGGAAGACGCTGAATTTTTGGAAAAGGAATTTGAACCGGTGTTTTTGATACAGGATCTGGTCAATCTTCCCAACCGCAATATATACATCAAACTTATGATCGACGGTCTCACCGGAAGCGCTTTTTCGGCAGCGACTTTGCCCCCGATTGATCTCACAAATACAGCTGCGAACGCAGAAAAAGTGATCAAAGTGACGCGCGAACGATACGGAACGAGCCGGGACATTGTTGAAGAAAAAATTGCCCGCTGGAGCGGAAT
>JBAZRT010000032.1:0-7446 GCA_041662765.1 Parcubacteria group bacterium | reverse complement strand
TCATTTTGGCGACACTATGGGATTCCATATACTCGCTCATATCGATTCGAATCATCGCGTTCTCATCATTGAACAAAAACCCGGAAAGAGCTTTCGCAAGTTCTGTTTTTCCCACTCCCGTCGGACCAAGGAATATGAACGATCCGATAGGGCGATTTTCTTCCCCGATCCCGGCCCGCGATCTTCGAAGAGCATTGGCTACCGCTTTGATCGCTTCATCCTGACCAACCACGCTCTTCCTCAAACTTTCTTCCGCTTTCGCCAATTTTTCCATTTCGCCTTGAAGCATTTTCGATACCGGGACGCCTGTCCAGCGAGAAACAGCGCTCGCGATATCTTCTTCGGTAACCTCCTCCTTGAGAATCGGATTTTTGCTCTGCATCTGGACTAGTTTTCTTTGTTCGCTTCTTATTTTTTTCTCAAATTCCGGAATTTTTCCATATCTGATCTCGGCCACGCGGCTCAGTTCTCCCTGCCGCTCAAGCATATCCGATTCCATCCTCAATTTTTCGATTTCGCTTTTGTGGGTTCGGATATTTGTGATCAGATCTTTTTCACTTTTCCACTGCAATTTCAGCCCGTTCGCTTTCTCGCTTATCTCAGCCAATTTTTTTTCGATCACTCTCAGCTTTCCATTGGCCTCTTTGCTTTTCTTTTCTTTTTTGAGAGCTTCCTTTTCGATCTCCAATCTTCTTTTTTCCCGATCAAGCTGGTCGATTTCCTCCGGCATGCTTTCGATCTCCATTCGAAGCGAAGAAGTTGCCTCGTCGATGAGATCCACGGCTTTGTCCGGAAGATTGCGATCGGTGATATATCGGTTCGACAGTTCGGCTGCGGCAATGAGCGCGCCGTCCGTGATGCGAACACCGTGATGAACTTCATATTTCTCTTTGAGACCGCGCAAAATGGCAACTGTATCTTCAACTGACGGCTCGGAAACAAAAACCGGCTGGAACCTTCTCTCAAGCGCCGCGTCCCGTTCGATGTATTTTTGATATTCTTTGAGCGTAGTCGCCCCGATCGCACGCAGCTTCCCCCGCGCAAGAGCCGGCTTGATCATATTGGACGCATCCATTGATCCTTCGATCGCTCCCGCTCCGACCAAGGTATGCAGCTCATCAATAAACAAAATATATTTTCCGGCTGATTTTTCGATTTCATTCAGCACGGCTTTGAATCTTTCTTCAAATTCCCCGCGAAATTTTGAACCGGCCAAAAGCAATCCCAGATCCAAAGACAAAATCTCTTTTCCCTTGAGCGTTTCGGGAACATCGCCGGATACGATCCTTTGCGCCAACCCCTCCACAATCGCCGTTTTCCCTGTCCCCGCTTCTCCGATAAGGACCGGATTGTTTTTTGTCCGGCGGGAAAGAACTTGCATGATTCGGCGGATCTCTTCTTCTCTTCCGATCACCGGATCAAGTTTTTCCTCGGCCGCATCTTTCGTGATATTGATCGTATATTTTTCGAGAACCTGATATTTCCCTTCGGGCGAAGGACTGTCGACTCTTTGGTTTCCCCGGACCTCTTTCATGATCTTGGCCACTTTTTCAATATTTATACCCTTTTCTTCCAGAATCTTCTTCGCACGGCTCGCGATCTTTAGAAGCGCCAAAAAGATATGCTCTGTCGAAATATATTCGTCGCCCATCGCCTGCGCTTCAGTGAAGGCTTCCTGAAGAACAATCGCCATTTCCGGGGAAAGATAAAATTGAGGCGCGCCGGTCACCTTCGGGATCTTCTCGATTTCTTTGTTGACTTTTTGCTTGAGCTCTTCCCGATCGATTTCGAGCTTGTCAACGATCGTGGGCACGACGCTTTCCTGCTGTCCCAAAAGCACATAGAGAAGATGCAGGACATCAACAACGTTCTGCTGTTGGGTTTGTGAGATCTGCTGTGCGCCCTGAAGCGCCTCCTGTGATTTTATAGTGAGTTTATTGAGATCCATAATTTATTGTTATTATTGTTAGCACTCTCCTCGTCTGAGTGCTAGTTTATTATAGCTTTCCGATACGGCCTGTCAAGACTTACTACGCAAAGCGCCCGATTCTATTTTTCCAATTTCAAGATGTATTCAGATAATCCTTGCCATTTGAGGTTGGTTAGCTTTTTCTCGCGAGGATCACTAATCCCTATTTCTTCCAAGGTGTATCCTGATTTTCCGTAATTGCATGACCAACAAGAAGTAATAAGGTTTTCTGGGCTTGTTCGCCCTCCATGAATCCATGGCACCACATGATCAGCATTCGCACGAAAAGCAAGTACTACCCCATGTCGTTCACTGTTCGTTCCAGCTGCCCTAAAAAAATCCATCCCAACAAATTTTGAGTAGGCGGCAAAAACTTCTTTTGGAATTACTTTTGTACCGCAATATTGACAGGTGTAATTATCTCTTTGGAAAACTTCTTTCCGGTATTTATCCGGGGATCGCAACGGATCAAGAGATATATTATTTTTCACAGTTTCTATTTTCAATTCATTATTGCGAAACATCCCGGACATTTGCCCATGTTCACAATACCAATCTCGCAACTCATCGCTTTTTATTTTGGAAAGCAATTGAATTGATTTTGTTCGGTTTCCCCTTGCGGCAATCCGAACGGCGTCAATAAATATTTTCATTTCATCATTGAACCATTCAGGCGGAACAAGCGGGGAGTTTTTGTCCCATAATTTGGGATTCAAATCCAGCTCTGTGCAATTTTTTTTACCTCTACACATTTTATTTCAATAAATCAACCATTTCAATTTTATAGTGTCTTTATATTTTTTACCCCAACACTAAATTTTAGGAAAACTTATTTTGTGCCATGAGTTTCTTTTTAGGCCATATTTTTTGTGTCCTTTCCTGATTTCCAGTTTCTTTTCAGCGCTTACTATCTGATCATCATATTTTTGATCGGTAACCGTAAAGATGTAATTACTCATATTTTTTAACTAATTTTTCTACATTTTTTAGTCCTCCTTTAACATTTAATGTTGGGTCGAGTTAGTTTTTTACATTAGTTACACTATTGATTTTAGGACCTAACCCCTTGTTGATATTTCTGATTTGATAAATTTTTGTTTTTATTCCTAAAACTATCAGAAAAGCAAAGAGTAAATTAAAATACCAGAATTTCATTGGTGTCCATAAAAATCCAGCAAACCACATTGTTTGCATTGTGACAAACGCGCCCATTGTCACGTATTCTTCCCACATCTTATGGAATGATCCGTATACTACGACAAAAAGAAAAAATCCTAAAATTATCTTAAGGATTAAACCCCAAATTTGATTTGGTAAGAAAAAGATGGCTAGCAAAAGTATCCAGCTCATTCCAATTAACCTAAATGGAGGAAAAAAGTCCAACTGGGCATTATTCATATACTTATTTGTTAGGTTGATTATAATTTTATGTTATAATGTTGTTTGGTTTTTTTGCTCATATATTAACAAGAATACATCCGGAAAGCAAAAATACTGCCGTAAAAGCAGTATATCTTCCTGATATCATTCTTTCTAACATTCAATGTTAGGAAGATTTTCGACCATTTTCCCCACTCGGTGAAAATGGTTATCCACAGCTGACTTTAGCGGCTCTCCTAATACGCTATTTCAACTTTTTTACACTGCTGTTGCCTTGCCCCAGAAGAGTTTTCATTTGATCAATAGCGATTTCGTTCAAGGCTTGCAATCTTTGCTTCTGCGTCGTCCCTTGTTTGATGAACAGCGCATTCATACTTTCCAAATTGGACAGACAAACCAGTTGTTCAACCAAAGAATAATCGCGGATATTCCCCTCTTTCTCGGGATTTTTGTCTCTCCAATCTTTGGCTGTCATTCCAAACAGGGCGACATTGAGAACGTCAGCTTCGTTGGCATAAATCATATTCTCCTGATTTTTGCTGATTTTCGCGGGAATTAAATTTTCTTTGATAGCGTCTGTGTGAATTTTGTAATTGATCTTGGCCAGATTTCTTTTCAAATCCCAGCCCAATGATTTTCTTTCATTTTCTTCTTCTTTGAGTCTCTGGAATTCTTTAATGAGGTACAGTTTGAATTCCGCCGAGATCCAAGACGCAAATTCAAAAGCGATATCCTTGTGAGCGTATGTTCCGCCATAACGACCGGATTTGGATATTATTCCAATTGCGTTGGTTTTTTCTATCCACTTTTGAGGAGAAAGCACGAAAGCATTACTGCCTGCCTCATTTTTAAACCCGTCGAATTCGACCAGTTTAAAATTGGGATTATTTAATTTTTCCCACAAGCCCAAAAACTCGATTGTACTTTTAGACCTCGTCCAATTTTTTACAACATCAGCTGGAGATTCGGCGTTTTTATATCTGGCAATATCCGTCAGCGAAATATAATCAACTTGATTTTTCTGAAATAAAACAATCTCTGTGTTTTTTACATTTATTTTTCTTTTCATGAATTCGGATGAATCATATGTTTGCTGACCAGCGGAACAAAAACGAAGCCCGGATACTCCTCTTCGTGAAAAACTTTCTCGGATTTTTTTTCAAGCATCCAGATGCTGTCCTTGACCGGAATGACAAGCCGGCCGCCGACGGCCAGTTGTTTTTTGAGTTCGCTTGGAATTTCTTTCGCAGCGGCAGAGACAAGAATGCGCTGATAGGGCGCTTCGTTGATATATCCCTTTGAGCCGTCGGCGCAAATTATTTTCGCCCGTCCGCCTTCGATCAGATGATATTTGCTGATATTGTTCGTTCCAAACTCGCAAAGGCTTTTTATCTTCTCCATACCGATCACTTTCCCTTTTTTGCCGACGATATGCGCGAGAAGCGCCGTCGTCCAGCCCGACCCTGAACCGATATCCAATACCCTGTCCCCTGGATAAGGCGCCAATTTTTCCAACATAAAAGCCACCGTCAGTGGCTGAGAAATTGTCTGACCGTGGCCGATCGGAAGAGGAATATTCGCTGCGGCCGCGCTTTCCAGATCATCCGGAACAAAATCCACCCGCCTGATCTTGGAAAAAGCCTCGATTACGCGATCGGTTTTGAGATAGCCTTCATAAACAAGATCCCGAATAAGAGAATTCATAAAATAAGCTGGCTACATTCACTCTCCCATCACCTGCACGGTCACATCTCTCTTCCTCGCCCCGTCCATTTCCACCAAAAAAATATTTTGGTGTTTGCCGAGAAGCATCTTTCCCTCCTCAACAGGAATCGTTTCGCTCGCACCAAGAAGAAAATCCTTGCAATGGCTGTGACCATTTGAACGGCCATCTGAACGAACCGTTCTTTTCAGCTCGAACAAATCGTGGGAATATCTTTCATCGATCGGAACCAACCGATAAAGCAACCGCTGGAAATCCTGGAGCAGAAGAGATTCATTCTCGTTGATGGCGATGCTCGCTGTCGAATGAGGAGAAAATATGAGCACCTGACCGATCTTTATTCTTGATGACGTGACGAATTCTTCAACATCATGCGTGATATCAATGAATTCGATCTGGCTCTTTGATTCTTTTTGAATTATTTTTTTTTGTATTTTCATGGTTATTTTGACGAGCGAAAAAATAAATTTCGAGAGTATTGCGTGCATCCGTCCGGCTTTGCCGGCGGATAGCCTACTCGAGAAATCATTTTTTCGCGAGTTTAAAAACTTTTGATACGGCTTGGACTACCTCCTTGTCCAAAACCTCTGGGACTATTTTATCACTTTTCGGATTTTTTACCAAACCGGCAATCGCAAGCGCCGCTTTGATTTTTAGCTTGTCCGTTATTAAGCGCGTCCTCGTATCCAACACGCCGCGAAAAAGACCCGGGAAAACAAGTGCATTATTGATCTGGTTCGGAAAGTCTGACCGGCCGGTTGCGACAATCGCCGCACCCCCTTTTTTGGCATCATTATAGGATATTTCTGGATTGGGATTACTCATCGCAAAAACAATCGAGTTTTTGTTCATTTTCGCAATATCCCCGGATTTCAGCAAATTCGGCACTGAAACTCCGATGAAAACATCCGCACCGATCAGCGCTTGGTGCAAATCCCCTTTGAAATTTTCCAGATTTGTTTCTTTTGCAATTTCGTCTTTTGCATCATTCTTGTTGTAGGCACAGCGCTTGCAAATCGGACTTCGGCTGTCAAAAACAATTATATTTTTTGCGCCGTATTTCAAAAGCAATTTTGTGATCGCTATTCCCGCCGCACCCGCGCCAGAAATAATTATTTTGATTTTTTCGATGTCTTTCCTCACAACCTTGAGCGCGTTGACGAGTCCTGCCAATACCGCAATCGCCGTCCCATGCTGGTCGTCGTGGAATACTGGAATATCCAGATCTTTTATCAGGTGTTTTTCTATTTCGAAACATCTTGGCGCGGAAATATCTTCAAGATTTATCCCGCCGAATCCGGGCGCGATCGCTTTCACGATCTTTATTATTTCCTCCGTCTCTTGCGTATCAAGCATGATCGGCACCGCATCCACGCCTCCCAATTCCTTGAAAAGCACCGCTTTCCCCTCCATCACCGGTAGCGCCGCCTCCGGCCCGAGATTTCCCAGACCCAAAACAGCGCTACCGTCCGAAACGATTGCTACGCTATTCTTTTTCCAGGTGAGACTATATACTCTTTTTTTATTCTTTGCTATTTCTCGCGAAAGATCCGCTACGCCAGGAGTATAGATAACAGGAAGATTTTGCTTGGTAATTTTATAGCGGCTTTTTATTTCTATTTTATTACCGAGAATTTTATTCATGATATTTGCAATTTCTTATACACGCTAGCGGCAGCAATCGCTCCTTCTGCCGAAGCAGTGAGTACTTGGCGCACTTTGTTCGAACCTGTTGTTGCGTCGCCAGCCGCATATACTCCGGAAACATTCGTACTCTGATCTGGATTTACAACAATAAAACCTTGTTCATCAATATTCACGCCAAGCTGTCCCGCGAGTTCCACGCCCGGCTCGCTTCCAATCTCGACAAAAACGCCTTGCACTTCCAACTCGCCTTTTCCGTCATATTCTTTATCAAAAACGATTTTCGCGACTGTATTTTCTCCCTTTATTTCCTTGATATTCGTGTTATAGATGATTTCTATTTTTTCATTTTTCGAAAAATTTTCAAGATACGCCGGATCAACCTTCAGTTTTTCCCCGCGATAGATGATATAGACTTTCGAAGCATACTCGGACAAAAGTTGCGCCGCCGATGCCGCGCTATTCCCGCCGCCCGCGACCGCCACGATCTTGCCCCCGAAAAAAGCTGCGTCGCAAGTCGGACAATATGAAACTCCTTTGCCCTTGAACTCTTCTTCGCCCGGAACAGAAAGTTTCCTATATTCCATTCCCAGAGCCAAAATAATATTTTTTGCTTTGTATTGCGCTGTATGCGCCGTGATGGAAAATATCCCATCCGCTTTCGCTATATCCGAAACAGAATCCATGACTATTTTTCCTCCCAATTTCTCGGCGTGCTCGCGCATTTTTT
>JBAZRT010000031.1:0-7939 GCA_041662765.1 Parcubacteria group bacterium | reverse complement strand
TAAAAATAGTTCCCCCGGCTAAAGATGGTTTAGCAAACATAGAATTATTGAAAAAAATAATTACTCGCAAGACTGCCCTGGTTGCGGTGACTCATTTATCCAACGTAACTGGCATTGTTTGCCCATTGGACGATGTCATAAATTTTGCGCACAAAAAGGGAGCGCTAGTTTTGGTCGACGATGCCCAATATATCGTCAGCCACAAGGAGAATGTCACGGCGAGCGGAATTGACTTCTCGGCTTTTTCCGGCCATAAACTTGGCGGCCCGACGGGAATAGGCGTGCTTTATGGACGCAAAGAGCTTCTCAAAAAAATGCTTCCCTATCATGTTGGAGGAGGGACGGTAAAGTCTGTTTCGGTTTTGGGATCGAACATCAAAGTTGATTATTTGCCGCCGCCTTTCAAGTTTGAGGCTGGAGTGCAGCATCATGCGGGCATTATTGGACTAGGTGCCACGATAGAGTTTTTGGAAAGGATAGGCATAAGAAAAATCAATGATTATCTCGAAGAGTTGGCAGAATATACTCTTCAGAAGCTGTCCAGCCGATCTTATATCGGGTACATGGCTGATTATGAGCGGCACAAGCCCAGCTCGCTTGTTTCATTTTTTTTCAAGAACAAGGAGCTATCTCTTCAAGATTTCAATCTTTTTCTGAATCATCAATTGCCCGATTATTTCATCGCCGTTCGATGCGGCCATCATTGCGCTATGCCATTTCACAAGTTTGCGAATATTCCCATTTCGATGCGGCTGTCTTTTTTTATTTATAACACTAAAAGTGAAATCGACGTTTTTTTTCGGGCATTGGATAAATATTTCCAAAATAAATGAATATAAATAATCTCACAATTCAAACGAAAGCAGGGGAAAGACCGCTCACTGATTTGGAAAAATGCATGCTTATTATTTTGGGAAAAAGAGACAACATATCAAGCAAGGACATGCTGAAGGAAGCAAAAAAACTTCGTATTTGCGCAACTTGCGGTGACCGCAGCGAAGTGTTTTTTGTTGGCGAAAAATTATCGCGGAAGGGACTGGTTAAGAGGACATTGAAAAATAGGGAATATATCTGGAACCTTTCCAGGGAGGGAAAATTTTTTTTGAATATTGATTAAATATGGAAAAGGTTTATAAGAAAAAATTAGCAAAAAAAGAAAGGGATCTCTTTGAGTTGTTGCCGGGATATGTTTGTAACGCCAATTGCCGCTTTTGTTCTTTGGATTGCGAAAGAGGGCGGATAGAAAGTCAAACAAAGGAACTTCTCTTATCAATATATCAAGCAAAAAAAGACGGTTTCAAATATTTGGGAATTGGCGGAGGGGAGCCGACGATCAGAAAGGATTTGGCCAAGCTAATCTCTTTTGCGAAAAAAATAGGCTTTGAAATTGTCAGGATTGAAACCAACGGTATCCGTTTGTCATATTTCGATTATTGCCAAGATCTTGTGAAGGCCGGATTGGATTTTGTTAAAATATCAATTCATGGCCATAAAGCGGAAATTCATGATTATCTAACTCGCGTCCCTGGAAGTTTTGGCAAAGTTTTGCAAGCTGTGGACAATCTTCAAAAACTGGGGGTGAGAGTTGAGATCAACACTGTTATCAACAAGAAAAATTATCGTTATTATTCTCAGTTTGTTCAATTTTTCGCTAAAAGGGGAGTGGGAAGTTTTTGCTTTATTTATCCTTTATATACTGGGAAAATGGCAAAAAATAGGAAAGAGATCGGCGTGAGAATAAGCCAGGTGACACCCTATCTCAATAAATCACTCCAACTGGTCGATGATTTAGAGTTAGACAAGGCGCTGGTTTTCAATATTCCTCCCTGTTGCTTGGAGAAGCAAGTGGGAAAAATGGTGGAATCTTCTCCTTTTAACACAAAAGTTTCAGCCCCAAATAGCGTTACTGAAAGCGTGGATTTTGAACGCCTAAAATCAAAAAAGAAATTTAAGCGCTGTGAAAAATGTGCTTATTTCCAGTCATGCGAAGGAATATGGACAGACTATCTTGGTTTTTTTGGGGAGGAAGAATTTCAGCCAGCCTGCGCTAACAGGAGAAAAATAATAAATGAAAAATAATATTTTAGAAAAAAGACTTTATCTTGACAGCCTCAATGCCTGCAATGAAAGCTGCCTTTTTTGCGTGAAGCAAGGCAAAACCAATCAGGGAAATGACTATTTTTTTACTAATTTCGAGGCTAAAAATGTTTTGGCAGATAAAATAGAAGAAGGCTATCAGGAAGTCGTATTTACCGGCGGTGAACCGACTTTGCGGCCAGATCTGGCAAATTTAATCGAATTTAGCAAAATAATTGGCTATCAAAAAGCCTCTATTCTGACTAACGCCGTTAATTTCAGCGACAAAAAGAAAGTCTTGGAAATTTATGAATTATTTTCGGACGATTTTAATATTTCATTTTCAGTATCCTTGCATTCTCATATCAGGAAAATATCGGAAAAAATTACAAACACCAAAAACACATTTTCAAAAACGGTCAAAGGCATAAAAAATCTGGTTAAGGCGGGATTCGATAATATCTCTATCTATCACGTGATAACCGTTTACAATTATTCAGATCTTTCCGAATTCGTTAGATTTGTTTCCCGCCTGCTTCGAGGAGTGGAACATCGAACCATAACTTTTTCTTTTATTATGCCTCAAGGAGCAGCGATGGATAATATGGATATATTTCCTCGCCTTTCCAAGGTAGAGCATTATCTTGAAAAAGCGCTCCATGAATGCAGGGAAGAAGGCATCCAACACTCGATATCGACTTGCGGAACTGTTCCGCTATGTTTTTTGAAGGGGAACGAAAACATTATGATCAGGCAACAGGAATTGGACCGTCCCGAAAATATCAGATTAGTCAGCCGAAATCAAGACGAAGGATTCCAGCTGTCGACAAAAGATTTTCATAATAAAACAAAGATTAAGCTAGAAGATTGCAAGAAATGCTTGTATTTCAAAAAATGTGCCGGAATCTGGAAAGTTTATGCGGAAAAATTCGGCACCGGAGAGTTGAAACCAATTCTCAGTAAAAAAGGAAAAAGACAGCGAAAACTTTTATCAAAGCCATCCACGCAAAAAAAGGCGGTCGGTCAATAAGCCAATGAATTAAGCAGGGCAAGGAAAGGGCTGCTCTAATTGCAGAAGATTAAATTATAGGGCTGATTGGGCTGGGTCGAAATATAGCAGTTTGCAATCATTTCATCTATAATGAGGGAAGTTTAATAAATGTTCGACGGGTTTTTGAAGATGATCTTTTGTTGAATATCCTTTGCAAATATGAATATTGTGATTCCCTATTGGCATAAATGCAACAATAGATGCGTCATGTGCACCAATCCGATTGACGGTCTGTCTCTGGAAGAAGGCGGATGCTTTGACTCTGCAACGCTTCATGAGTGTCTTGATAAAAATAAAATGAAATGGCATGAAGTCGACTCTGTTTATATCACCGGTGGGGAAACGACGATGCGTCCTGATTTTTTCGACTCGCTAAGCGATATTGCTGAATCGTTTCCTTTCGCTAAGATCAGCATATTGAGCAACGGGCGCCGTTTTTTTTATACTGACTTTGCAAAAAAATGTCTTTCCTATCCCTCAGTTAATTATATTATTCCTATCCATGGATGGAATAGCAAGAGTCATGATAAGATCACTGGAGTCCAAGGAAGTTTTGATCAGACTATTTCCGGCCTGGAGAATCTTTTTTCAATGCGCCAAATGGATCAGGAGATCGAAGTAAGAATAATCATTCACAAAATAAATTATAAAAAAATAAACAAAATTCTTGATTTGCTCCTAAAGAAATTTCCGGCAGTGGACAGGTTGGTACTGGTATTCATTGAATACGAAGGACATGCAATAAAAAATCTGAAATCGGTGGAATTGAGTTATGATAAGTTTTATCCGCAATTTGACCTGCTGGAAAAATATCTAAAAAAATTCAAAGAGATAAGATTTTATCATTTTCCCCTTTGCGCAATGCCGAAAAAATTCTGGCCCTATATGTGGCGGACATTTGATGCAGATGAGGTAATTTTTTTGTCCAAATGAAGCAAATGCAAAGTAAAAAGATTTTGCATGGGAATTCATAAGAACTATCTGAAATATTTTGACGACAATGAATTTAATCCGGTCAAAAAAGCGACTCGGTGCAAAGAAGATGAGTATAGATGTTTTCTTCACCCAATTGTTTCGGTGTAATGGAATGGAAAATTGTCAAAGAAAAACAAAGAGTTTATTTTTTGATTATCACAATGATACTTGGAAAGAATATTATAAATATTACGGAGATAAAAAGATAAAATATATCATAAATGATACTTGACTATTTATTTTTGCCGGTTGTTTTTTTGATTGGCTCTATCACAAGTTATCAGGATTATAAGTACAGTAAAATAAGAAACAAATGGATATTGTGGGGCCTGGCATGGGCGCTAAGTGTTTATTTGCTTCTTTGCCTGTGGCTGCTTTCAGATGAATATTTCACCTTATTTCACAGAGCAAAAGACTTTATGTCTTTTGTGTACATTCATGATGCTCTTTTAAATGCTTTCATTTCTCTGGCTATCGGCTATCTTATTTGGTATTTTGATCTGTGGTCAGCGGGAGACGCCAAACTTTTTTTTGTTTTTTCGTTATTGCTGCCGCTGACACATTATTCCAGCTCATACCTTCCCTACTTTCCTTCTTTTGCCCTTCTGATCAATGTTTTTGCTCCTGCTATGTTATTTTTATTTCTTCAAAAGATATTCAAAATAACAAAGGATATGGCGGGGAGAGTGCGGTGTTCGCGAATCCCTAGAATTTCATGGACAAAGATAAGAACTTATCTTGGAAAAAATTATCAAACACTATTCAAAAGCTCTCTCTCATTCATGTTGATTTTTCTGTCGTTTCAACTTTTTCGGCAAATGTTTCAAAATCATCTGAATATCAGCCAAGGACTTTCTTCGATTATATTTTTATCTTTTTTCGGAGCATCAAGCCTTTTTCGCAAAGCCTTGAAAAATAATTATGTTTTAATATTGTTCACTTGTTTGATTTCTTTTTATATGGCGATCAGCGGTTCTGCGTCCGTAAGAGAAATTGGGCTTATGATAAGCAATTCTCTCATATTCATGTTTGCCTTTCCAATTGTTATTTTTGTATTTTCATATTCGGAGAAGAAAACATATCCACAAAAACTTCCATTCGCCGTTTGGTTGTTTCTGGGCGTAATTATAACCTTAATAATGAAAGGCTCTTTTGCTTCCCACTTTCTTAACCAGTAGGCATATTAATAACCGCAATATCGAGCCTCAATTTCCAATGAAATATTGTATGAAAATTCCGACAAAGAAATTGAAATGCGGTTTTGAAGTTTCTGTTTTGGGATTGGGGACTTGGCGAGCCGGTGGGATGTCTCGGAATCGGAAAACAGCCAGGGAAGACAGAAATATCCAGGCGATTCAAAGGGCAATTGAGATCGGTTTTACCCGATTCGATACGGCCGAGATATATTCTGAGGGCCGCGCCGAAGAGATCGTAGGAAAGGGTATTGAAGGAGTCGAAAGAAAAAAATTGTTTATTACCTCAAAGGTCTGCAGGGATAACTTGAAATAGAGCGATGTACTAAGGGCCTGCGAAAATAGTTTAATGAGGCTTGGATTGGATTATCTTGATCTGTATTTGATTCATGGTCCGAATCAAGATGTCCCTGTTAAGGAAACAATGAAGGCTTTTGATAGATTGATAAACGAAGGGCTGATAAAAAATATCGGAGTGAGCAATTTTGGAGTTGAAAGTTTCAAAAGAGCCCAGGCTTGTACGAGGAATAAGATTGTTTTGAATCAGGTCCATTATAACCTAATATTCAGGGAGCCGGTTGCTGAAGGTCTGCTTGATTTTTGTCGAGAAAATGATGTTATGCTGGAAGCTTGGAGGCCCATTGAAGAGGGGAATTTGGCGAAGAAAGGCATTTCAATCCTAGATCAAATTGCAAATAAATATGGCAAAACACAAGCTCAAACAGCGATCAACTGGCTTATTAGCCAAAAAAACGTAACTGCTGTTGTCAAATCCTGCGATACTGAACACTTGTTGGAAAATATCGGTTCAATTGGCTGGAAAATAAAAAAAGGAGATATTGACCTGCTGACGGAAGAATTCCCAATAATGTCAAAAGAAAATTATATTAAGAATTTTGGATGGAATGAATTTAAGCCGGTTATCAAATAATAGGATTTAAAAAGGCAAGATTGTCCAGCACAGGTCAATTATTCAAAATATGCGCAAAATTGAACAATAAATAGGGTAAAAATGAAAATTAGCATTCTCGGGTTTGTCAATGGATATAAATTTATGGTAAAATAAAAAAAAATGGTGTTTTCTTTCCATAAAAAAATCGAAGATTTTGTTTGTATAATATTTAATTGAAAAATATGAGTCTCTCTCAAGAAACCAATCCAAACGCAGTCACCGTTCTTATAAGCAAGCCCAGTTTTGTTCAGGTCGTTGGCCTTATTCTGGCTGGTGTTATACTGGGGTCGGTCATCACTGGGATATTTTTTTCGTTTCGCGCTAAAAAGGCAGGTACGGATACTTCATCTGCGCCTCAGGCTGATCAAAATAACCAGTTGAAAGCAAACGACGCGAAGAAGGTCTTGACGTCCATGGAAGTCTCCAGCTTTAGCGGAGTTGTCACGGCCAAGGAAAACAATTCCATATCAGTCAAAACATCTTTTTTTGGGGAGGAGAAAAATTTTAAGGTGTTGATAAATGAAAGCACGAAAATATCCAAAAAAGAAGCCAATCAGTCGTCCTCGGAAGGCAATGACCCGAATTTGCAATATTCGGAAACACAAGCAAAAATATCTGATATCAATATAGGGAATGGAGTGCTTGTCGATTCCTCGGAAAATGTCAAAGATAAAACGGAATTCGCTGCAAAAAGCATCATGATTTTTGATTATCCTCCATTACCTAAGGAAAAGTAATAAAAAAAATGAAAAAAAATACAAAATAAAAATAAATCAAAGGCAGAAGTAAAACGAAGAACAAAAAATAGTCCCGCTTGGCGGGACTATTTTTCTTTCGCAGCGGTTTTGAGGCATTTGGTGCAGACTTTTTTTCTTTGGCCGTTGATTTTTTTGGCCTGAAGATTGATGGCCATTGTTCTTTTGGTGGCGATGTTGGAGTGCGAGCGGCTTTGGGCGGATTTGGGTCCGCGGCCGCAGACTTGGCAAAATCTAGACATAATATATTGAGTTGCTTAATTACGAAGTTCAGCGTATCATAAGAAAAGATTTTTAGCAAGCTAGGCGTATTATAGCTTATGAATTTTCTTGTTATTATCCCAATTTTGATAATGTCCGCCGTGATCCATGAAGTTTCCCATGGCTTTGTGGCTTTGTGGCTTGGAGATCCAACCGCGAAGCATGCCGGTCGGCTGACGCTCAATCCACTCAAACACCTTGATCCTTTCGGATCGGTCTTTTTGCCATTGCTCCTCATTGTTTTTCACTCGCCTTTTGTTTTTGCTTCGGCCAAACCCGTGCCATACAATCCATATAATCTTCGCGACCAAAAATATGGCCCGGCGCTCGTCGGAGTCGCGGGACCCTTGTCCAATGTCATCATCGCTTTTGTCTTTGGCATATTTTTGAGAATTTTGATGATCATTGGCAGTGTTTCCGGTAGTGAAATTGCTGCTGTTTTTCGAGGTATTTTGGGAGGGGGCAGTATTTTGGGCGCCGGTATCGGGGCAACGGCCATCATTTTCACTTCAATTGTGATAATGAACGTTCTGCTGGCCGTGTTCAATCTCATTCCAATTCCGCCGCTCGACGGATCAAAATTGCTTTTCGCGTTTGTTTCCCTGAAAGAAGAAACAAAACTATATCTTGAACACTACGGCGCGATGTTCATCTTTCCCGTGATTATCATTCTTTC
>JBAZRT010000030.1:0-9742 GCA_041662765.1 Parcubacteria group bacterium | reverse complement strand
AGATCTGATCATGAAATTCGGGCGCTTTGGAAAATTTATCGCCTGCATGAAATATCCGGAATGCAAATACACGGAAAAAACCGCAGAAGAGCAAAAAGAAGAAGATGAAAACAGCGGCGAAGTTTGCGAGAAATGCGGAGCGCCGATGGTGGTGAAACGGGGACGCTTCGGTGCATTCCTCGGCTGCAGCAAATATCCGGAATGCAAAACCATCAAATCGATCGCCAAAAAAACGGGCGTCAAATGCCCAAAATGCCACGAGGGCGACATCCTTGAACGCAAATCAAAAAAAGGCCGGCTCTTCTTCGGCTGCTCCAAATATCCTGCCTGCGATTTTTCTCTTTGGAACAAGCCCACTGGTGAAACTTGCCCCAAATGCCAAGGCCTCTTGACTTTTCAAGCCAAAGGAAAAATAAAATGCGGCAACAAGGAATGCGGGTACGAAAAGTAGAGTCGAGGCGTTGCCTCGCCTCTACTGATGCATTTTTCGCCTATTGACAGAATTCCAAAATCTGGTAGTATTATGTTAATAAGGCTGGGATACTCGTATATTGCGGGTTTTCTCCGGGTTCTAACAAAGAGATTCCTTGAAAGAGGGGTCTTTTTGTATTATAATAATTTTCGTGGACCCGGGCCCGTTGTATATGAAGTTAATATTCCGGCCTAAGAACCCGGAGAAGCGGGTGCAAACCCCGCCGGGTCCATAACAAAAAATCCCAGAGTTCGGCTCTAGGATTTTTTAAGCCATTCTTTGCTTATCCATTTTTTGTCTATTGCTTCTTCAAGATCAATCTCCAGTAAATATGCATTTACCATAACCATGCCAACAACATCTGCCAATTCCTTTGCCACTTCTTTTTTTGAAATTTCTTTTGAAACATATTTTTCTGGACGACTCTTTTTTCTATGAATCAAAACAGCTTGGGCTAATTCTCCAACTTCTTCATATAGCTTTAACAATGCAAAATCTTCATCAATTTGCACATTGTATTTTTTTCCGTAATGCAGTGCATTTTTTATGACTTTTTTTTGTAATTCTTTGAAATCCATAAAATAATTTATTTGCCCTTTCGGCGTAGTAATATTACACTGAAAGCATAGCAAAATGAATGCAGAGACACAAGATTTCACAACAAGAATATGACATTAGACGAATTGTATGGAAAATATAAAAATCCCCTGAACCAGACTCAGCGGAAATTGGTCGCTGAGGCTTTTGAGTTTGCCAAAAAAGCGCACGAGGGACAGAAACGAAAATCGGGCGGGGACTATTTTGAACACAGCGTCGAAACCGCCGCGATTCTCGCTGAAATAGGAATGCGCTCCAAAACAACCGCCGCCGCGCTTCTTCATGATGTTCCCGAGGATACGACCGTCAAGCTTGAGGAAATCCAGGCAAAATTCGGTCCGGAGATCACCAAGCTCGTCGACGGCATCACGAAACTTGGAAAATTCAAATTGCGCGGAGACAAAAAAGAGGTCCAGCTTGAAAATCTCCGCAAAATTTTCATGGCAATGGCGGAAGATATCCGCGTCGTTCTTATCAAGCTTGCCGACCGCTTGCACAACATGCGGACCCTTGGTGCCCTGCCACCCGAAAAACAGCAAAGAATCGCGCGCGAAACAATGGAAATATATGCGCCAATCGCGAACCGCCTTGGAATCGGAGAGATCAAAGGCGAGCTTGAAGATCTGTCGTTTAAATATCTTGAACCGGAGAATTATAAGCTGGCGAAGGATCTGCTCGACAAGGAGTTCAAAGAGCGCAAAAAAGATGTCGACGTCGCCATCCGGGAACTGCGCGACGAACTCTTGAAATATAGGATCAAAGTTTTGGATGTTCACGGGCGGGCAAAACATATCTACCGATTTTTTCTGAAGTTTGAAAAGCACAACATGAATCTTGAGCGAGTCTATGATGTCGTCGCCGTGCGCGTAATCGTTCCCGAAGTCCCGGACTGCTATGAAGCGCTTGGGATCGTGCATAAAAAATACCGCCCTCTCGTGGGACGGATCAAGGACTATATCTCCCTTCCCAAGCCGAACGGATACCGCTCGCTGCATACAACCGTCTTTGGCCCGCGAGGCAGAATTCTTGAAATTCAAATCCGTACGCCGCGGATGCACACCGAGGCCGAATTCGGAATTGCCGCTCATTGGATATATTCATCGGCCAAAACCTGGCGCGACTATTTTATGCGCCGGTATTCGCCCGAAGAAATTCCCGAACAAGAACTGTTCTGGGTAAAACAGCTTCACGAATGGCAGACGGAAACCGGACAAAGTGACGAAGATTTTTTAAAAAGCGTCAAAATAGATTTTTTTCAAAACCATATTTTTGCTTTCACTCCAAAAGGCGACATCATCAATCTTCCTGAAGACGCAACGCCGATTGATTTTTCCTATGCCGTCCACAGCGAGATCGGCGCCCGCACAACAGGAGCGAAAGTGGATGGAAAGCTGGTGGCTCTCGATTACAAGGTGAAAAACGGCCAGGTCGTGGAAATTCTCACTTCGAAAGAAATGAAATTGCCCAATCAGGACTGGCTGCGCATCGTGAGAACAACGTACGCCAAGTCCCGCATCCGTCAACAGCTCAGAAAAGCGGGAATAAAGACGAAGTAGCATTCGGCGGCTAGTTTTTGGATATGATATTTTGTCTTTTTAAAAAAGAAGCAGGGCACAACCCTGCTCCTGCTGATATATATTGAAATGGAATAAATATTATCTTAGGAGATCTTGCTCAAAATATTTTCAAGCTCCTCTTTTGAATAAAAGTCGATCAAAATTTTTCCGCCGTTGCCGGATTTTTTGATGCTCACTTTCGTACCAAGGCTGGCCGCTATTTTTTCCTCTTCTTCTTTGAACGGCGATGATTCGGCTGGTCCAAGTCTCCGCGTATGAGTTGAAACCGTCACTTCTTTCACTTTTTCTTCCGTCTGGCGTACGGTCAGGTTGTCTTTGAGTATCATTTCAAAAAGCGCCCTTTGCTTTTCCGGATTTTCGATAGCGAGGATCGAACGAGCATGGCCTTCGCTGATCTTCCCCTCTGTGAGCGCGCGCTGGATTTCAATTGGGAGCCCCAAAAGTCTCACCTTGTTCGCAACAGCACTGCGACTTTTTCCGACCTTGTCCGCCACATCTTCCTGCGTGAGATCAAATTCTTCGATCAATTTTTTGTACGCCCGCGCTTCTTCGAGAACATCAAGATCATGGCGCTGGACATTTTCAACAAGCGCAAGTTCCAACTTCTCGCGCTCTCCGGATTCTTCCCGAACGATCACCGGAACCATCTTGAGTCCGGCCATCTTCGAAGCCTTGAGCCGGCGCTCCCCGGCGATGAGTTCATACTGGTCAGGCGCGATCTTCGCCACAACCAGCGGCTGGATGATGCCGTGTTCCTTGATCGAATTGGAGAGATCCTGCAGTTCTTTCTCGTCGAAATTGTGCCGCGGCTGCTGGGGGTTTGAGGCAACTTTTTCGATCGGAACCTCGAGAAAATCATCCTGCAATGTCCCTGCTTGAGTTTTGACAAGATCTTGATGAATATTTTCTCCTGAAGCGCTGACATTTTGAACCGGCTTGTTTTTCGGAGGGATGAGTGACGCGAGTCCCCTGCCCAGCCCGAAATTATTGTTTGCCATATTTTTGTTTTTTGAAGAAATTTATCGCTGAGTTTATTATACCAAAAAACGGAGGAATATAAAAACCAGCCCCATTAAGACTAGCGCTTTTCAAGATATTCATCGTGAACCTAGGTCTTTTTCAATTTTTTTGCTTTCTTCCGGCAAGACGCGCACTTGCAACCGGCGGGTTTGATGTGTTCATCGAAATATTCTTTTCCATAATCATAGGAAAATTCCTCCCCCGGCTTGATGCGGAGAATGGCCCAGATGCGGATGCGCTTGGCGTATATTCTCACTTCGCAATTCGGCCGGCAGGAATGATTGACAAGCGGGCCATATTTTTTCGGCTGGAGCCATCAACTACCCAGTGAGAATCAATTTCAAAAAAATATTTATTATTGTTTCTCTCATCAAATTCCTTCGCCGTGAGCATCTCGCCCGCGTACTCGATCACAAACTCTCCTTTCTTGAAAAAATCAACGGCGAAAAGACCCAGTCCGCTGCCGGATCTTTTCACGGAATACCTTTTCTTTTTTTTGAATTTTTTTGGGTTAATTTGCATAGACATATCCCAAGCTTGAAAAGACATAAAAAAAACAAACTCTTGTTTGTTGAAAATATCGAGTATAAATTTTATAAGTGGAATCCGTTCTCGCCTTCTTTTTCGAGGCGCAAAACTTCTTGCGCGAGGTTTTTGTATGATTTGGCTCCCTTGGAAAAAAGATCAAAATCGAAAATTGATTTTCCAAAACTCGGCGCTTCGGCGAGGCGGACGCTGCGGGGAATGATTGAGTCAAAAACTTTTCCCGGAAAATGATCCTTCACTTCGCGGACAACTTGATAGGAGAGACGATTGCGCCGATCAAACATCGTGAGTACCGCGCCCATCACTTTGAGATCGGGCTGGAGATTGTCTTTGACGAGATTTATTGTTTCCAAAAGCTGGCTGAGCCCCTCCAGCGCATAATATTCGCACTGAACCGGAATAAGCACTTCATCTGACGCCACTAGTCCGTTGATCGTGAGCGGCCCAAGGCTTGGCGGACTGTCGATGATTATATAATCATACTCCGTGCGGATCTGGCGAAGCACATTGTATAATCTGTATTCCCTGTTCTCAAGATTCACGAGCTCGATCGTCGCTCCGGCGAGGTCCCTGTTTGATGGCAAAAGACTGTGTCCAAAAGTCTGAAGCTTCACGATATGCCCAGAGGGATGTTCGCCCAAAACCATGCTGTGATAGAGGCTTTTTTCGATCGTCCGCGGATCCACTCCCAGTCCGCTCGTCGCATTGGCCTGCGGATCAAGATCAACGAGAAGCACAAATTTCCCCGCTTGCGCGAGCGACACGGACAAATTGACAGCGGTCGTGGTCTTTCCAACCCCGCCTTTTTGATTCACGAGAGAAATAATTTTCGCCATAACAAAGTGAATTATACCACAACGGTTGACATTTGCCCATTTTTCGGTTAGACTAAGGTATAAATTTGGCAGAAACATCGGGCGAGTGGCGGAACTGGCAGACGCGCTGGACTCAAAATCCAGTGATGGCGACATCGTGAGGGTTCAACTCCCTCCTCGCCCACAAATAGGCGCGGAAGCGCTTATTGAATTTTTGTACCTACTACATCAAACCAAGGAGGCAGCGCCATGACCGGAATACCCGGACTGAACATTTTCATTTCGGACAAAGGTCATGGCAATATGAGCCTGACCGATTACAAACAGCAGGGGTTTGGAATAAACGACAGTTACGCCAATCGTTTTTTTCGGCAGATAAAATCATATCCCGAATTTTATTGGTCGACGATAAAAAACAGAATTCGCTTTCTGAAATCGATCAATATGAGCGCGGAAAGAATTTTCTGCCCGACCTTAGGCTTGTCGGATAAAATCGCCGTTATCAATGAATTCAACGCCCGATATTTTGAGGGAAACGGCTTTTTTTGGAAAAGTCCCGCTTCATACGACGCCGTGATAACCAACTTGATTGGCCTTCCCATTGCTTTTCTCCCCGCCGATTGTCCGGTTGTCATTCTTTTTGACCAACGACAAAATGTTTTGGCGCAAATTCACAGCGGCAGGGAAAATATCCTCCAGAACATCGCCGGGAAAACAGCCCGCATGATGAAGGAAAAATTTTTTTGCAAACCTTCCGACATTGTTGCCTATGTTTCTCCGCACCTCTGCGCAAAATGTTTTGTTCTTTCATACCTTGGATTTCTTGGAAATACTGAGTACGAAAAGATCAAGGCGGCGGTTGTTGAGGCTGAAGGCGGATGGAGTTTTGATATGCGCCTAGCTATCGAAATTCAACTCGGTCTCGAGGGAATCAGCGGCGTGGCCTCCGGACCGACCACCTGCACCCTATGCGGTGAAGAAAATCTTTTTTCTCACCGCGGATGGTCCAGTCTCCATCCGGATCATCCTGAAATAGGACGATTTGCGGTCATATCAATGATGACGGAGCTATAATAAAAAATGCGAGACCGACCCTGTCGTAACGGAGTCGGTCTTTTTCTTTTTCAAAAAAAGTTTTCTTATTTTTTGGTGATTTTAATCTGAAGATCATCACCCGCGTTTTTGGTATAATTCAAAAGCAAAGCACGAACATGATCAAAGGCATTTTTACTTTCTTTTCCTCTTAGCAAAGCCGTAGGCCCTGGAATGTCCCTTGGTTCGATCAAAATATCTTTTTTTTCGGCTATTTTTTTGAGCGTGAGATTTTCCTCATGATTACGTCCGAGGACAATTCGCGCCTGCCTGCCGGCAGGCAGGCTTTCTCCAATCCAAAAATGCCGGCCCACCCTCAGAAGCTCAAGATCGCTTGGTTTTGGCTTTTTGATATTTTCGAGAAGTTCGCAAAGCTTCTTTGAATATTCTTTGTCGGTAAGGATGCACCCGCCCGCCGGCGTCGGATAGTATTTGATCTTGATACTTTTTGCCAGTTCCATTTGGACTTTTCGGCTTCTTCCTGAAATTCCAAGCAATTTCGCGCGATCAACCATTCCTGATTTTTCCATTTCCGTTTCCGGCAAAACTTTCGCGGAAAGCGGACGGAGGATTTTTGCGGCAAGGCCTGCTTTTTTTTCAATCAGCTCGAGCGCTCGACTGTTTTGCGACATGGGCCGCTGGCCCAGCACTTCGCCAGTGGCGATTATGTCGAAATTTTCCCGCACTGCAATTTTCTTTGCAACTTTGAGCATCAGAAGATGGCAATCAATACAGGGATTCATTCCGACTCCCCGGCCAAAAAGAGGATTTTTTATTATTTTGAGATGCTCGTCCGAAAAATCGACTATTTTTGATCTTATTTTGTTTTCTCGCACCGATCTTTTCGCCTGCTCCGCGTCAAAAAAATAGCTCACAAAAGTGAGTGCTATTGCCTCGATTCCCTGCCTTTCCAGAATTTTCACGGCAAGGATCGAATCGAGTCCGCCAGAGAACAAAACGAGGGCGCGAACCGGTCTTTTTTTCGCTTCCTTCCCTTTAATTGATAAGTTTGATTTCGTCATTTGAATTGATATCTGACGGCGGCTGCGGCTGCACCTGATTGTTCTCGCCTGAAACAAGATTGGAAACTTCAATGACTTTCTTTATGGAAGGCCTATAGAGAATTGCTTTTCTGGCCTTGGTATAAACCAAGAGCTTATCGCCATTTTGAGCATGCACGAAAAAGTCCTGCCCCTTCAGCTTTTCCTGATCCGTGACGGTGGCAAGGGTCGGTTGCTCATCCACAGGAAGCTCCATGAATTTTCCAATGTAGTCGGTCAAGGCTTTCGTTTCTTTTTGCCGAGCCGCATCGGGATTGGCCTGATCACTTTGATGTCCGATCAGGAAATAGACGGCCAAAAATACGAAAAAAAGGAAAATAATTGCAATCAAAAAAAGATTTTTGACGGGATACGAATATCCCTTGAATATCAGTCTTCTGTCCAGCCATCTTATCGGCTTGAGACTGGGGTTTGGCTGATAATTGACTCTCTTCAAGTCGCGCATCTTGATATTCTATTTCTCAAATTTAGTTGGTCGTGTTTCCATTGGCGATTCCCGAGTCGTTCGAAGCTTGGGGTACACCCGGCTGACCCGCAACTGCGGAACCCGCAGCATCAGAGGCGGAATTTGTCTTGCTGCCGGTCGACGGAACCGATGCTGCGGAACTATTTGAATTGGGTTCGAGGCCAATATCGCTTTTCAAAGTTTCTCCTTTCTTTTTTGAAATTGTCGGATTGTTCACCGCCAAAGCATGCCAGGAAAAAGGAATCTCGGAATCAGCCTTTTTGTCCATCATTATCTCAAAGCCTTTTTTCGACACATTGGTGATTATATATTTTACGTCCGTTATAAAAAGCAAATTTTCTGCCAAAGCTCTCACATCGGAATCTTTGTATTGCTGAAGAGACAAAGAGGCCGTGACGATCGGCGATGAATCATATCCCTTATCAAATTCCACCATTACGCTCTGATTTCCCTCTTTTATGATGGCAAAGCCAGCTGTGTCCTTGTCAAAAGTTGTCTTTCCGGAAATATCCAAACCGTCGTCGAATATGGGCCGGCCTGCAAATTCAACATCTTTTTTGAAGACAGCTTTCTCGAAAAATTTTACGGCCAGATTGAAAATGGTCGGAGTGTCCGCGTTGATTTGCGGATCAGAGCTCAACCCTCCCTTGAGTTCCAGGTCTTTCAAGGAATCCGAATTGAACTTGGACGCGGGCAGCTCGGCGCCAGGATTTTCCGGATCAGAAGAAATTGAATTTTCAAGTGACTGATCCTTGGCATCCGGCTTCAGTGCGGAAAAATCCTGAACTCCCGACAAACCGCCTGAACTGGCAGCCGAGATTATTTCATCGACCGGCGTACCCAAAGTCGTATCCGTTCCGACGCTATCGGCCACGACAGGAATCATTTCCTGGGCATTGACCGACAATTCCGCTGCGATGAAAAGAGCAAAAATACCTATGGCCAAAAAAATATTTTTTATGTTTCTTTTCGCTGAAAATTTATTTCGTATCATGCCTTGTTGATTTATATTTTAAATTTTATAACCATCAAAAAAAGAAGGAGCCAGTACGCTACACAACCCTTCATATTTTTGTTTTGGTTTTTGTCTTAGCCTTTGTTTCTTATATTATAGTCTGTTTCAAGGAAAAAGCCAAGTCCAGCCAGATCACTTTTGGAGATTCTGTTTTCCCCTGTTTTTTTCTCATTTATAAGGCTTTTTCTGTCGCTTCACGCATGCTTTTTGCATGGAAAATTATACTCGCGCCAAATTTCGGAAACATACAAGCCAAAAGTGAAGATCGCATCTTCCCGTCCCTTGAAAAATTGACACAGTCGGTTCGCGAGGCAAGTATTTTTAATCCGTGTTTTTCAAGAATTCTTTTGATCGCTGTATAAATTATTATATATGTTTTTTTCCATTTCTTTTGAGCTTAGCCAGATTATAATAAAGATTCAAATGATACATGAGAAAAAGGAGTCCAAACTTGAGCAGGATGAGTTTTCGATGTTTTGCAAAATTCTTGAGTGAAAAAAAGGAATGGCAAAGAGTGCCCGCAAGCATCCCCAGAACTATCGGATGATCTATTCTTATTTTTTGAATATATTCCCAATCATTAAGATCGCAATTCCATTTGGGAATATCCCCAAAATTTTCAAGCAGCTGACCAGCATGAATTTTCGCCCATTTTTTCCATTTTTTTTGAAATGTTGAAAAGGATGCATTGTCGTACAGCGGTTCGTGATAAAGCACCGACTTTGTCATTTCGGTGCGGACATTCTTGTGGATCGGCTTGACGCCTTCATGACTGGACCCGATAAAATAAACCTTGCTTTTCCGAAACAGCACTCTTTTGTGATACCAGAAATTATGTTTATTTTTGTGAACAGTCGACCAGGAAACATCGAAGATATCAGTGCCGCCAGAAATAAATTTTTCCAAATTGCCCCGCAATTCCTCCGAAAGATATTCGTCCGCGTCAAGCTGAAGCACCCAGTCATTTTTCGCCTTCTCGTAGGAAAAAGGGCGATGCCGCTCTGCTTGCCCAACATGCGCAAGCTCAAAAATTTTTTCGGTGTATTTTCCGGCGATTTCCAGAGACCCGTCTTCACACTTT
>JBAZRT010000029.1:0-9891 GCA_041662765.1 Parcubacteria group bacterium | reverse complement strand
CTATCCGTATACGGCGAAGCGGCCTGTCCCTTTTTTCCTCCGCCATTATTTGGGGAATTTAGGACGGAGCGGGCCTTCAGCGTATGGGAAAAATCCCGCAAAACCCGGTCCAGGGTGCTTTGGACAGGCTTCCTGAAGTCGGCAAATTTCTGGTCAGCATTGCCGGGAACGGCGGCAATAGCCGGTTGACCGGAGGCCTGGTTGGTGGACTTGTAGATGTCGATGGCCGTGATTTCGCCGGCCAAAAACAACTCTATGGCAGAATGCATCGCCATAGTGGTTTTTCCTGTTCCAGCAGCGCCGAAAAGCGTAACTGCCCCAACGGAGCTGTCATGTAAGAGGAAACGCGCAAAGGCCAGCTCGGCCGTGAAAGGGCTGATTTTCCCCGAGATTTTGTAGGGCTGAGGCACCCTAACAAAGACGTTTGACTGAGCCTTGAAGACTGCCAGCTCAAACCTGGGATCATGTTCTGATTGACCTACCTTCAGCATGCAGCACTGGTTGGCGGTGAGTTTCAATGGGTCAAATCCGGGGGCGATGTCCCGAGCCGGAATCATACCTCCCGAAACGAAGTGCTCCAGGCGGTTTTCATTGGCAAACGGAAAAATGTCGAAATTGCCGCTAAACGCCGTGTCGTCGGCAGAGACATCCTGGTCCTGACGAACAAAGGGCCTGAAGCCGGTTTTCGGATGACCGGATTGATCCAACAGTTCGGGATGCACCAAGACAACGTTGTGAGCGAAACCGTCTCCGTCTGCCCGCTTTTTCATCCTTGCGAACATTTGGTCGGTAACACTCGTGTGCATATGCGTAAGTTGGCCCAAAATAGGAATTTTCGGGTCATAATCCTTCAGTTCGAGCACCAAGATCTCGTGTGAAGTTGCCTTTCTTGCGGCCATCACCTAACCCTCCTCGGTTTGAGGAAATTTAACTCCCGGTAAAACCTTATTCAGAAATCAAAGATCTGCGATTTCATCTCCCCCCTTATTTTGTTTATCCTCCCGACTTATATCCTTAAGGTATATCTTGTTAATTAATCGCGCAAGTATCCAACGCTTGAGAAGACTGCCAGTCCCAGCCAAAAGACTGCCATCAGGAGTCCGGCGTTGAACATGTTCGGGACCAGGAGGGCAAACATGCCGAGAAAGAGAAATAGATATTTTGTTTTTTCGAAATCATTGCGAATGATCGGGCAGCCGATGAATCTGTTGAGAGGACAAATTGGAGAAAGGCGTCTCATTGCGCTGACAAAAAGAAAAATAAAAGTTCCGAGAATGGCCAGAAAACCCAAAATTCCGCTGCCTGCCCAGATTTGAATAAAAATATTGCTTTCATTGAGCCCTGCTCCCCGTTCGTCGGTTCCGAGCGCCTCAGTGATAGTTCCGAAGCCGACACCGAGGATTGGGTGTTCGCGGATGATCTCGAAACTTTTTCGATAAATTTGGCTGCGCGTCATCACGTTCGGGTCCTTTCGGAAAATTTCAGTGATAATTTTTCCTTGCGATTTATAGGAATCAATTTCTTCGAGGTTGATGAATTTGCATCCGTATTTTGCCAGTTCGTCCGTGCTCGCGATCGTTTGCGGGATATTTGCGCTATTCTCGCAGGCAATTGTGATTTTTTGTTCGCTGGTTGCGGTTGATCGGGCCCGGTCGAAGATATCAAACTTGGAAAGTTTTGCGAAATGAATCGCAGTGAGAGAAATTGTTGACACCAGGAAAATGATCAGAAATTGATTTGCGAATCTTCGCGGAGTGAATGCGGCTTCGCGGCTGTCTTTTCGGTATAAGTTGAAGATCAAATGGAAAAAAATCACCGCGGCCGCTCCGATCCATGCCGAGCGGGACAAGGTGAGAATGAGAAGGGTGAGATCGAGAAAGATCATTGCATAAACAAAGTATCTCCAGCTTGGAGATCGATCTTCAAGAAACTTTATGGCTGACAATAGTGCCGCCAGAGAAAAACACAAGAAAATTCCCAGCCAATCCGGCTCCGTGAACGTGGAATTCGGCCGGCCGAACATCACTTCAAATGACTTTCCGCCGAATTTGTCCGCGAATACCTGCCAAAATCCATAAAACAGAACGACCGCATTGGATCCAACAAAGAAGAAAGCAGTTTTGATCAGGTCGTTTTTATTTCGCAAGAAATTCCTGGCCAAATAATACAAAACAATAAAGGAAAACAATACCAGATTATTTTTCACGCTTATATTTTTGTTTGGGGAATTCAAGAGCGACAGAAAACTGAGCGGGACGAGGGAAAAAAACAGCCAGTCGATCCATGCGGGCCTCAGCAATTTGAAATTCAGCCTGTTGACGATCCAAAGAATGGCCACAGCGACAGCCAGAATAGCGCCGATGAACTGATACGGCCGCAGTTGGAGCGGCAAAAATCCAGTAGCGAAGATCACATTTTCCAGCGGAACGAGCGAAACAAAGAGAAAAAATACCCATCGCGGACGGTATAGTGCGACAAGAAGCGCCAGGATCGCGAAAAAAACAAAATCCCCCGCCCCCAGAGGCAATTTGTTCTTGTCGGCAAAGACAATCAGCGCAAATCCCAATGCCACACTGAAGATCCAGAGAAGAACAAGCTCTTTTTTCAAAATATTTTTGATACTTTTAAATATATTTTCAAAATCAACCATCGTTTTTAAAAATATTTATCGTTTTTCTTATTTCCTCATCAATGCCTTTAATATAGTCATAATTTTTCAGCTCCTCTTCATTTACCCAGGCGAAATCGGAAAAATCGTGCGGGTTCGGGTTCACGTCGCCACTTTTGTACTTGGCGGCGAATTTCACGAGGATCACCGGGATCCCGTCCGGCCGGACGAAGGCCACGCTGTTTATATAGTATAGCTTTTTCTCAATCTCAATATCCGCTTCTTGTCTCGTTTCCCTGGCGACCAAATCCTCCACTGCGTTCTCAAAATCGATCACATCGCCGTTCATTCGAGTGGGATTGGCAATGTCCAGATCTTTCCATTCCAATTTTCCGCCGGGCATCGCATATTTTCCCGGGTGAACTTTCTCCCGTTCGCTGCGTTTCAGGATCAGGCATCTTCCATCAGATTCGCGAAAGACAACGACGTTGGCGACAAAATAAAATAGTTTGTCTTTTTTGGCGTTTTCTGTTGAAATTTTTGATGCCGGCATATATTTGTATCATTTTTCAAAAAAAACCTCCACGAAATTTTTCCAGCTGAATTTTTTGGCGCGCTCTTTTCCTTTTTCGGCGAGCTTGAGCCTCAACTTGTTGTTGCGCAATACTTTTCCCATCACTCTTGCCATTTCATCCGTGTCATGCGGATTGAAATACAGCGCCGCGTCACCGCCGACCTCGAGAAGCGATGATGTTTTCGAAACGGCAGTCGCCGCTCCGCTCGCCATCGCTTCAAGCGGCATCAGTCCAAAACCCTCATAGAATGATGGCAGAATATATAATTCGCAATTTCGATATAGCGCCGGCAAATCTTTTTGCTTCACAAAACCGATCAGTCCCGCTTTGTCTGCCAAGCCGAATTTTTCAATTTCTTCTTGCACATTTGTGAACAAATGGCTGAATCGCGATTTGTCCTCTCCGCCCAGCACCAAGCGTATGTCATTGACCTCATAATTTTCCGAAAGTTTCGCAAAAGCTTCGATGAGTCCCGGAATATTTTTCCGAAAATCGAATCCGCCGATATAGAAAATATAACGGCCGTAAACCCCGTATTTTTCGAGAACCTTGTTATCCTCACTACTTGTGGATTTTTCAAAAAACTCTTCTCCGACGCTCGGGTAGGCCGTTTTTATCCCCTCATTTGGAATTTTCAAAAACTTGTGGATATCCTTTTTCGACCATTCGGAGACAGTGATTATCTCATCGGCGTGCTGGATAGCTTTGTTTGAAATATGAAAATATAATTTTTTCCGCCAGTTGTCGAGATATTCGGGAAAGATTTTCGGAATGAGGTCATGGACGAGCATTTTGTGCTCAATATTTTTTGGCAAAAAGGTCGGGCATTGGTAGAGAGAAATGAAAATATCACACTGATCTTTTTTTGCTTTTTTCGGCAAAAGGAATTTTTCCCACCAGATTTTTCGGATCAGATCGTCCCGTTTCCAAAATTTCGGCAGGAAAACGCGCTTGTGGAAATTTTTTAGGGGTCCGACCCCTAAAAAGGGGTCGTACCCCTTTTTGAAATCCTCTTCCAGATACAAAAAATACTCATTTTCGTCTGAATGAGCCTTGATTATTTCATTGACAAATCCGCGCGAAACTTGTCCGATTCCAGTGTCAGGCTTTCGCAAAAATGAAGCATTTATGCCGATTTTCATCCCGTTAGAAATCTAATATTTTATAATTTTGCAAGCTAACCAAAATCCACTAGAAAAGGACATTTCTAATGGGATTCATGAAATAATTCTACAATAAAATAAACAGAAAAGCAATCTTTTCGGACTGGATTTTATTTGGCTTATATGCTATGCTGATGCTTAGTTGGAACCTAATTTTTTAAGGTATATTATGCGTTTAATTGTCAATATCCCGGCATATAACGAAGAAAAAACAATTGCCGGCGTGATCCAAAAAATCCCTCGTCAAATTGAAGGTATCAGTGAAGTGAAAGTACAGGTCATTGATGACGGGTCGTCCGACAAAACGGTCGAAGTGTCCAAAGATGCCGGAGCAGATTTTGTCGTGAGCCATATTCGCAATATGGGAGTTGGCGCGGCGTTCAAAACAGCGATCGAATCGGCTCTTCAAAACGGAGCGGATATCATGGTAAACATCGATGCTGACGGCCAGTTTCCGGCCATCGATATTCCGAAGTTCACTGAGCTCGTAGTCTCTGGCAAAGCGGATATGGTTGTAGCTTCCCGCTTCGGGATAAAATCGGCCAAGAATATGCCCTGGATCAAGAGTTTCCTCAATCGCTTCGCGGCTAACATTATCGGAAAATTTTTGCGCCATCCAATCGACGATCTCACTTGCGGGTTTCGGGCGCTCTCCCGCGAAACGATGCTGCGTCTCAATCTAGCCTATCGTTTTACCTATACCCAGGAAACGATCATCGACGCCATCTCAAAAAATCTTGTTGTCAAATGGATTCCGGTGGAAGTGACATATTTTGACGATCGCAAATCAAAAGTCGTGAAAAGCGTCGGAAAATTTGTCTATCAATCATTTTTGATCATTATCCGCACGGTTCGCGACGCGCGCCCAATGGTTTTTTTCGGGATTCCGGGTATTGTTCTCATTACGTCTTCTTTCGCGATCATAGTCGCTTTCTTGGGCTACTATTTTTCTCATTTCAAGGTCTCTCCTTTCCGGACATGGCTTTCTTTGGCCGTGATATTGCTTTTGGTCGGCGTCCAGCTTCTTGTTTTTGCTCTTATCGCAGATATGATCCGCAATAACCGGAAACTCACTGAAGAACAAATGTATTTCCTGAAAAAAGAAAAATACAAGAAATGAAAATTCTTTTTATATCCCACTCCTATCCTCCGATTTGGGGCGGAGTGGAAAGCCAGAACTTCAATCTTGCTGAAAGTCTCAAGAGGGTTGCGGAAGTGAAAGTGATCGCCAACGGCAAGGGCAAAAAGTATTTGCCGATTTTTTTGCCGGTGACGCTTGTACGCATGCTTTTTTTGATGCCGAAATTCGATGCGTGTCTTTTGGGAAATGGCGTACTTGCTCCCTGGGGCGCAGTCGCAAAACTTTTTCATCCGCGAAAAAAATATTTTTGCGTCGTCCACGGATTGGATATCACTTTTGCGAACAAGAAAGGTTTTTTGTCAAAAATTTATAAAAGCATAAACATCCCTTCGCTCAAGAAGCTGGACAAACTGCTGATGGTTGGGAATACGACCATTGAAGAGGCGGTCAAAGCCGGAATAAAGCGGGAGCATTGCGTTTTTATACCAAATGGCATAAACCCCGATGAATTTTCCGAGAAATACAGCCGCGAGGAGATGGCGAAAGTGCTGGACGCCGATATCGAAGGAAAAAAAATAATTTTCCGGCTCGGAAGGTTTGTTTCGCACAAGGGAACGAGTTGGTTTGTTGAAAATGTGATGCCAAAACTTCCGGAAAATGTCATAATGGTTGCGGCAGGGGGAAGAGTTGGAAAGCGTGCTGCCGGCGATAAGGATGATTTTCTTGTTTGTGAGAAGATCATCAAAGAAAAAAAGTTGGGTGATCGGGTCAAACTGATCCCATCCATTCCCGAGAAGCAAAAGAAAATTTTGCTGGGTGCGGCCGATATTGTGGTCTCGCCAAACATAAAAGTTCCGGGCACGATGGAAGGTTTCGGCATAAACGTGATCGAAGCCGGCGCTTGCGAAAGAGTGGTTGTTGCTTCCGCGCTCGAAGGCCTCAAAGACGCGATCAAAAACGGCGAGAACGGATTTTTGGTCGAGAGCGGAAATGCGGATGCGTGGATCCAAAAAATCAACGAATTGCTCCTTTCTGGCGATGATTTTCGAAAAAAATTCGGAGAAAGAGCGAGAGAATACACCGAGCGAAATTATAGCTGGGACAAAATAGCAAATCGGTATCTGGAAGAAATAAAAAAAACCAGGAACAGATAATTTATGTATATTTCGCTCATAAAAATTATTCTCGCGATTCCCTTTCTTCTTGCTTTGCCTGGATTTTTTCTTCAGTTGGCCGTTTTCGGGATGAAAAGCGGAAAAATATCTTTTTTTGAAAAAGCGGTCTTGACCGTTCCATTCAGTCTGATCGCTGTCGATCTGATCATGTTGCTGCTAAACAAGTTGAACATTCTGCTCAATGGGCCGGTGATCATCGGGGCTGTGCTGATATTTTGCGCCGTATGCTTCGCGATTTTTCAATTCCGGTTTGGAAAAAAGAAAAACAAAGAGGATGACGCAGAACCCGAAAAAATATTTGATTTTTCCACTTGGCAAACGATATTCATTCTCCTTTCGATCGTTCTGGCGATTTTCATCCGCACGGCCTATCTTTCCGACACGATCGTTCCTTCGTCAACCGATTTGGGCCATCATATGTACTGGTCCCAGACAATAATCAACTCGGGGCATCTTCCTGACTATGGAATGCCCGATTTCATCATAGGCGAGCACATGATCTTTGCCGCTGTGAATCTTGTGAGCGGCGCGAAATTGATGTCGGCAATGCCGGTAATGCTTCTTTTTGTTTTCAATATCACGGGGATATTCGCTATTGCAATTTTGCTTGGGAGGATTTTTGAAAACAAAAAGATCATCGCTGTTTCTTTTTTCGTCGCCGGATCTTTGTATGCGATAAACGCGCCGCAAGGGCGATATGTGAGCGGAGGGGTCATTGGGAATGTGATCGGTGATCTTCTGATTCCCGTGGCGCTGTATTTTCTCTATCGCGCTTTTACCGAAAAGGACCAAATTTTCGCCGGCCTATTTCTTTTTTCATTCGCAGGACTGCTCTATACCCATCATTTGAGCTCTTTTATTTTCATATTCTCCGTTGCGGCCATTCTCGTCTTGTATCTGATATTGAACTTCAAAAATATTTTCAAGATCGTCGGAGGATGGCTGAAAGTTTTTTTGAAGCCTTTTCCTCTTGCAACCTTGCTTTTGGCAATTTTCTTTTTTTTGTTTGTTTTCACGCCTTCATATTTCAATACGGCCGCGGTGAGCCAGGCTACGGGCACGCCTACGAAAATAACACGAGTCGGCTTGAGTTTGAGCCAAATTGAGGGAGGTGTCGGAAGCGCTCAACTGTTCCTGGCTGGAGCCGGTTTTTTGTTGGCGCTGTTGGCTATTCGGCGCAAAGAATTGAAATATTCAGTCGCGATCGGCTGGATTTTTGTTCTTTTTGTGATGACCTGGAAGCCGGCGCTTCTTGATGTGAATATTCCAAGCGACCGTATAAGCAACTATTTGTTTCTGCCGATCGCTCTTCTTTCTGCGTACGGCCTGGTGCGATACTTTGAAATTTTTAGTGCAGCAGCTTCCCGATTTTTTTCGGCTGTTTTTCTTTTCACACTATTGTTTTTTGTCATCACAAATGGTCTTTCCGATAGTGCGGATGCCTTCAAGACAAGAAACCAGTTCCAGCAAGCGGTGGAAACTTTTCACTCGGCCGAATATCTGGCGTCAACCGTTGATACAAATAAAGATATAATTCTGAAAGACCATGTCAATATCTATGCCGATTCGTGGTACAAATTGTTTTTTATGAAAGATTATAAATATCCGCTCTCCCGGGGAATTCTCACGCGATATGTGGATCCGACGAAAACGCGAGAAACTTGCACGCGGGATATGATCTCTGCTCCGGAAAGCGATGCCGCAAAAGAGTGCTTTGCCGATACGGGCGTGAACTATGTCGCCGTGAATTCCCAAATAGAAGGAAACAGCTTTGAAAAATATCCTGATTTTTCAAAAGTCTACGGTTCGGATTATATTTCTATTTTTAGAAAAAATTAAATTTTATGTCATCCAAAATAATCATCATCGCCACAGTTGTTCTTCTCATTGCGAGCTTCTCGGTGCTTTTTGTTGTTGAAGCCAAAAACCATGATCTGGATTACAAAAAAGCCTGGAGCGTGGTGTATTTCGAAAATCCTCGGGACGATTCACTCGACTTTGCGGTCGAAAATCATGAAGGCGAAAAATATGAATATGGCTACAAGATTTTTGTCGGCGACGACAAAGTAATTGATGAAAAGGTTGAGATCGAAGCCGGAGCCAAACAAAAAATATCGCCGGTGATTCCGAGCGAGAAACTGGAAGGTAGCAAAGTTCTGGTGGACGTCAATTACAAAAATACGGAATATAAGATATATAAGAATTTAGGGAAATAAAAAAAGCCCATCAAGCCCATCAAATGACCGATAAAAAAAAGATATTGCTCCTCACCCGTCCGATTTGTTCTCCGTGGGATGAGGGATCAAAAAATTTTGCCTATACTCTTGCCAAACACGCAAGCGATTTTGAGATTCATATATTGACCTGCGGAAAAATGGCGGATCTGCCGGAAAATGTCGTTCAGCACGATATATATTCTTCGTCGAAATGGGATTGGCCGCAAAAAGTCCGGGCGTATATATTTTTGCTGAAAGTTTTTTTCTTGAAGGGCGGAAATAACTATGATATTTTGCATTCTTTTTTCACCCCGACAAAGCTGAATGTTTTTGCGCTCAAGCTGTGCCTCAAAAACAAAAAGATAAAAACGATCCAAACGCTTGCGACTTTGCGGGATGACCTCTATGGAGCGGAAAAATTGAAAAAAATAATTCACGCTGATTCCGTCATCACCTATTCTGACTATGCCAAAGAAAAGCTGGAGAAAATGGGATTTGATAGCGTCAAAAGAATTTATCCCGGGATTGATATTGAAAAATATTCCCCTGCTCCGAAAAATCGGGAGCTCTTGAAGAAATTTGAAACAAGCGATGATGATTTTGTGATCAACTATACCGGCGAATATGTACGGCTTGGGGGCATGGATGACGTGGTGGATAGTTTCATCGACCTGGCTCGCACGCAAAAAAAATTCAAGTTGCATCTGGCTGTGCGGGTGAGAAATGAAAAAGAGGCGCAAAAAAAGAGAGAAGTCATCAAAAAGTTGAAAGCAGAAAATATTTTGGATCGGGTGGCTTTCATTGACGACGGAAGCTATGTCATGGAAGACATTTTCAATTTGTGCGATATATCGATCTTTCCCGTGCGGACAATGGCCGGGAAGTTTGATATTCCTCTTGCTGTCATTGAAGCGATGGCTTGCGGAAAGCCGGTGATCGCGAGCAATCTTGAAAGGCTCAAATATTTTCTCAGCAATGAAAACAGCATATTAATCGCGCCTGGAAACCGCGAAGTTCTCAAAGAAAATATTTTGTATCTGTATAACAATCCGGAAAAGAGAAACGATCTGGCG
>JBAZRT010000028.1:0-10336 GCA_041662765.1 Parcubacteria group bacterium | reverse complement strand
GGAGCCAGTACCTCAACGGGGCCGATCTGCACTGGAGAAACCGTCCCGACCTACCCGGCGTTGCCGGGAACCTGTCTTTATGGCAAGGTTGGCGACACGATCACTCTTTCCGGCTGCGGAACGGGAAATGTATACGACTGCGTTACCGATACCGGAGCGTGTACGCTTCAGTAGAATAATTTTTCTCCCGATCTAAACTTTATTGAAATTGAAATTCCGTTTTTAACTAAGTTTATTTTTTCAGCAACCCCGCCTCTTCATTGAAAGGGCGGGGGAAGGTGGGAAGATCTATACGAATTACGAATCTAGTACGAATATACGAATAAGTTTATGAACGCTAACTCGAAAAAATTGGTTTTCAAGTCTGATGCCGAAAGAAGAAAGTACATCGAAAAAGTTTTCAAAGGTACTCGAGTCATGGAAATACTCGAAGATATTGACAGAATTATGACGCCTATTAAAAAATGGAATGAAGAATACAAAAAAGAAAAGATGATGTTAAATACGCATGATTGGAAATTTAATGAAAACTGAAGAAAAAAAGAAAAGAGTCAAGGAATATTTCAGGGCGACTGAAGTCGGGATGATGATTGAAGTTCTCCAGGATCAGATGAAAATGGTGGCTGAAAATCTTTCCGGTTTTCGGGATAAAGCTGAAGAAAGATTTGACTCAATCGACAAGAGGTTTGATAAAATCGACTTGAGGTTCGATCGATTTGAAATTGAAACAGCCGAGAATTTCAAGATAGTCAAAGAGTATCTTTCCAGAGCCACCGATGATTTGGACAAAATATCCGCCGAAATCAAAGAAATGAAATCCGAACCGGAAAAAATTGATTTTGATCGCGTTGCCGAACTGGAAAAAGAAGTCGACCATTTGAAAAAAGAAATTGCCAAGCAGGGAAAATTGATACAATTGAAGCTTTGCGCGTGAGCATGAAAAACGAAACAAATGTTTTTAAACCTAATTGAAAATTTATGAATTATAATTTGATTCAAAATTCAAAATTCAAAATTCAAAATTCTCGAAAAGCTTTCACCCTTATCGAAGTCATGGTCGCTATCGCGATTGTCGGCATCACATCAGCGATGGTTCTGGTTTCAATGAACAGCTTTGGAGCGAAAGCCCGCTCATCCAAGGCCCTTGCTCAGCTCTCTAGCGCTATCCCATCGATGGTAAGCTGTTGGGGAAACGGCAATGACGTAAAAATTCCAACGTCTGCGGGCGGCGGAGCTATCTGCAAGCAAAAGGCCGTCGATGGAGGAGCTGATATCACAAGCTATGGATACTGGCCCTCATGGACTGGAGACCTGGATGATTATGGCTTTAATTTATCTCCGGGAGACACCGTGCTTACAAGTCCGTCAAGCTGGAAAATTTCAGTTCATGGCGACCAATTTGAACTTTGTTGCAATGCAAAAATGAATAGCTGCGGTAATATCGGAGCTGACATGAGCGACACTCGCGCGGGGACAGCGTGCAGTTTGGCTTCAACTTGGTAAGCGAGTTCGATGGATTTTCGAATCATTGAAAGCTATGATAAAGAAAAAATTTTGATTGTTTCGATAAAAAATAAAAGAATAATCTAGAAAGGCGGTGAAAAAATGAAAACAAACAAAAAAGGATTTACTCTGGTTGAACTTCTCGTCGTGATCGCGATCATCGGAATTTTGGCGGCGATCGTGATGGTGAGCCTCAACAGCGCCAAGGACAAAGCCAAGGCGGCTTCGTTCAAAGCGACTTCGGCAAGCACGCAGGCGGCGGCGATCCAGTGCGATGACGCAGCTGGGACACTCAATACGGGAGCTTCCGGAACATCGATGTGTACTGCTACTCCGGCTGAACCTGTTCTCTGGCCAGCAGTGGCGACGGGCACATGTACGGACGGTACGGATTTGACATTCACAGTGACTGATGCGGGAGGCGATGGAACATTCGTGTATTCGACTACCTGCGATATACGAACGACCCGCTACACCACAACCTGCAATGAGACGAGTTGCTCGACGACCTCGGCTGCGATTCCGTAAGCTACGCAAATTTTTTTGCTATACCCGGCCTCAATTTTCATGGGGCTGGGAAACAGCATTGAAATTTTCAATGATCAGTTTTCAATTTTCAAACAATTTTCAATTACTAAATTTTCAAACATTTGATCATTGAAGAATTGATCATTTATTGAAAATTGATAATTGTGAATTGAAAATTTTTAGATTAAAAAATTAGCAAAACTGTTAGTATGGTATTAATCTTCTTTATTACCGGCTTAATAATAGGGAGTTTCCTTGGAGCCGCGAACTATCGCTTGAAAACGGCCGAGGACATCGTTTTCAAGCGCTCGCATTGTCCGCTTTGCAAACACGATATTCGCTGGTATGACAACATTCCTCTTTTGAGTTTCATCGTGCTTCACGGGAGGTGCCGAGACTGTCGGAAATATATATCCCGGGAGTATCCCTTGATTGAACTCATGACCGGTCTTTTGTTCGCGGGCGTGGCAGTGAAATTTTTCGGCGCGCCGCTTCTTGGAATTTCGGGAATGATTTCCGGAACGATCGGCACAAGCGTGATAGTCGATATGAGTTTTTTGCTTTTCGCGGTTTGCTATTTGGTCATCATTTTTTGGCACGACTATGACTTCATGCTCATTCCAGACGCGGTCGCGTATCCGGCAATTGTTGTCACTTTTTTCTATCAAATATACAAATATGTCCAAAGCCCGCTTTCGATAGCCAATTTTCATTCGCCCCTCACGGGTGCGGTCATTTCGGCTCTTGGCGCGGCTTTGTTTTTTTTCTTTTTGATCTGGATCTCCAAAGGGAAATGGATCGGCGGGGGAGATGTGAAGTTGGGATTCTTGGCCGGACTCATCGTCGGATGGCCGAAAATATTGTTTGTCTTTTTTTTCACTTACCTTATCGGTTCCGTTGTGAGCCTTGTGCTGATTGTTCTCAAAAAGAAAACATGGAAAAGTCAAATTCCATTCGGACCGTTCATGGTGGCGGCAATTCTCTTGGTTTTGTTTTTCAGCGACCAGATCCAATTCTGGGCGAACAGATATTTGAATATAGGGTATTAAAATTTCCAAACATTGAAAAATTGAAAATTGAAAATTTAATGAAAATTGTAAATTGTAAATTGAAAATTGCGAAGCACAAGGGTTTCACCCTCATCGAACTCATGGTTTCGATGGCTATTGTCGCGATTTTGGCGGGAACGGCGATTGTGAATTTCAGCAAAAATAGCGATCGGGATATGAAGCAAGAGAAAGAACGTCTCACGAGTTTTTTGCGCGAAGTGCAAAACAAGGCCATGGTGGGAGACAGGTCGGGTATAACTTTGACTGCCAATCAAAAACTGTGCGGTTTCGGTGTAAATCAACAAGGAGGTTCAACTATTCAAGCTTACTATATAGTTGCAGGAAATTTGGATGCAGATTGCAGTACCACCGCAAACAGTTACGATAGTACCCGCAAACTCGAAGTTCTCCTCCTTAGAAATAGCGTAACGGTCAGCGGTTCTTTTTTGGATGTGTTCTTTCTTTCTCCGAATGGAAAAATTTATTATGGAGGAAGCGATACTTTTACTTCCCCAATCACCATAAATCTCACGAGAGGAACCTCAAGCGGTTCTATTCCGGTTAATATAGATCGATCCGGAAGAATTTATTGACTTCTTTTTTAATAATTTTCAATGATCAATTATCAATTTTCAATCATTTGAAAATTTAGAAATTGAAAATTTAATGAAAATTGTAAATTGTAAATTGAAAATTGCGAAGCGCCGGGGCTTCACTCTCGTTGAAATGCTGGTGGTCGTTTTTGTTGTAGGCATCGGCCTCGTTGGCGCGCTTTCTTTTTTCAACATAAACATCAACAATCAGTTCGAAGCAAAGAATGAGCTCATCGCAGCGGGTCTGGCGCAGGAAGGCGCGGATCTGGTGAGGAATTTGATTGATTATGGAAAAATGCAAGATGGGGCTGATTGGACCGCGATTGAGACTTGGGTTAGGGCCAATTGCGGAAGTATCGACTATAGGTCGTTGACCGGATCTCCGCGCACCTGCCAAAGCGGCGAGTATGTTTGTTTTTCCGGCGGTCGCTATCAGCAATGCGCGAGTGACCCGGGAAATGGAATGAAGAGAATTGTCTCATATACGTACAATGCAGCTGAAAGAAGTTTAAACATAAGAGTTGACGTAACCTGGAGTGGCCGGAAAACTACGGCGAATGACACAATTTACGGAAATAATTTCTAGCTTTTCAAAATTTAAAATTATTTTATTAAACAATTGATTCAAAATTTGAAATTTAAAATTGAAAATTACCGCAAGGCTTTTACTCTCATCGAGCTTATAGTTTCGATGTTCATTTTCATGATGGTGATGGGCGCGATGGTGGCGGTTTCGGCTGCGGGATTCCGGTCATATGGCAAATCAAAGGCCATCAAAACAGTCACGGAAAATGTCGCCTTTGCCATCAACTCGATTACCAAGGATGCGAGGATGGGGAAAATACAAAGCGTCAATAATCTGGACCCGCCCAACAGCGAATTGATAATTACGCGCAACGGCAGCCAAGAAACGGTGAAATATAGAATAACAGCGGATAAGTTGAGTATATGCAGCTGTGGCATCGACAAGACTTGCGCAGCTCCAACGGGATGCAATGATATTGTCGATCTTACGCTTACTGGCGCGATCTTTGCCGGGACTTCCGGATTTCGCAACCAAAAAACTGATACAATTTCTGCGACAAAAATTCGCGGCTGGGTGGAGATCAATTTGAATATCGAAAATTCCGCAATGGAAACGGACTCGATCCGGGTGCAGACGGTCGTTTCTTCACGCGACTATGGCTGGAGCGAATTGTGATAACTCTACCCAACATTCAATGTTAGGTCGAAGATGAAAAATAAATATACTTTTTCAAGAGAGTCCCGCCTAGGCGGGACTCTCTTTATTTTTGCCTTTATTTCTGCTAAAATAAGCATATGCGAGACAAAAAAGAGGCCAAATCGAGAATTGAAAAATTGCGCCGGGAAATTGACCGTTTTCGCTATGAATATCATGTTTTGGACCGGCCGGAGGTGTCGGACGAAATTTTTGATTCTCTGATGCGGGAGCTGCGCCAGTTGGAGGAAAAATATCCGGAATTTCGCAGCGCTGATTCGCCATCGCAGCGAATCGGGGGCGAGCCGCTCAAAAAATTTGAAAAAGTCCGCCACGCGCACCGCCAATGGTCGCTTGACGACGCTTTTTCATTGGAAGAAATTCGAAAATGGGAAGAAAAACTCTTGAGATTATTGGCAAAGCGACAAGATTCGACCTTTCCCTTGTCGGATAAATCCTCCAGTTCCTCAAGGTTGAACCTTTCACCGGAATATTGCGCGGAGATCAAAATCGACGGGCTGAAAATAATATTAACTTATAAAAAAGGATTGCTGTTTCAAGCGGCGACGAGAGGGGATGGGGCGATCGGTGAAAATGTGACTGAGCAAGTGAAAACAATTCAGAGCGTGCCTTTGAAATTGAGTGAGCCGATCGATATCACTGTCGTCGGGGAAGCGTGGATGAAAAAAAGCGATTTGGAAAAAACGAATAAAGCGCGCATGAAAGAAGACTTGCTACCTTTTGCCAATTCCCGCAACGCGGCGGCGGGATCGATCCGACAGCTTGATCCAAAAATAACGGCGAAACGCAAGTTGGATTCGTTCATATATGATATAGAGGAAATGAAATTTCCAATTTCCAATTTCCAATTTCCAATAAAATCCCAAAATCGAAAATCAAAAAGTAAAACTCCAGAAACTCAAATTGAAGAATTGCAGATTCTACAGAGATTGGGATTTAAAGTGAATCCGAATTATAAGCCTTGCAAAGATTTGAACGAAGTTCAAAAACTTTTTGAATCTTGGGAAGACAAGAGGAACAAGCAAGATTATGGCATTGACGGGCTGGTGATCAAGATTAATGATAATAATTTGCAGCGGGAGCTTGGCTATACCGGAAAATCTCCGCGCTGGGCGGTGGCATATAAATTCGTTCCGGAAAAAGTGACGACGATTGTGGAAGAGATCAAAGTCCAAGTCGGGCGCACAGGTGCTCTCACGCCCGTGGCGCATCTCCGGCCGGTTTTGGTGGCAGGGTCAACAGTTTCGCGGGCGACACTTCACAATGAAGATGAGATCAAGCGTCTTGATGTCCGGATCGGTGATACGGTCGTGATCCACAAAGCAGGCGATGTGATTCCGGAAGTTGTGGAAGTTCTCAAAAATTTGCGGACCGGAAAAGAGAAAAAATTCCATATGCCGACACGTTGTCCAATTTGCGGTGGCGGAGTGCGCCGCGAAACGATCAAAACTGGGAAAAAGGGCGAGGAAAGCGCGGCACATTATTGCCAGAACAAAAAATGCTTTGCCATTGAAAAAGAAAATATCATTCATTTTGTTTCCCGGAAAGGTTTTGATATTGAGGGCATGGGTGAAAAAATAGTGGAGCAATTGATGAACGAAGGTTTGGTTTCCAATTTTGCTGATATTTTTGAGCTCAAAACGGGCGATCTTGAACCGCTGGAGAGATTTGCGGAGAAATCAGCCGATAATTTGGTAAAATCAATCGAAAAGGCAAAAAAAATCGAATTTCCGAAGTTTTTATACGCGCTTGGAATCAGACATGTTGGCGAAGAGACGACCCATCTTGTAACACAAAACATAAAACATGTAGCACAAGAAAAAGTTCAAAATATTTCCGATATAATTTCTGTTTTCCCTCGCATATCAGTAGATGATTGGTTAAACATTAAGGGTATTGGAGAAAAGTCTGCAAAAAGTTTGATTGAATGGTTTAATGATAAAAATAATATTGATTTATTGAGAAAAATGTTGAAGTTAGACGTCGAAGTTAAAATCCCTGTGTTACATGTTGTGAGTCATATATTGCAGGGAAAATCTTTTGTTCTCACTGGCGAGCTGGAATCAATGAGCCGCGACGAAGCGAAGGAGAAAATTCGCATGCTCGGCGGAAATGTTTCTTCGTCTGTCAGCAAGAACACGGATTATGTTGTAGTTGGCAAAAACCCGGGTTCGAAGTATGATAAAGCGAGAGAATTGGGAGTGAAAATAATAGACGAAAAAGGGTTTATTGGTCTCGTCAAATAGATGCTATCTAAAGATCAAGTTCAAAAAATAGCGAGTCTTGCTCGCGTTGAAATAGGCGACGACGAAGCCGAAAAGTATTCGAAAGAACTTTCGGATATTTTGGGTTTCGTGGAGAAATTGAACGAAGCTGATACGGAAGGAATTGAGCCGATTGCGCATATCACGGGCGCAAATAATGTCACGCGCGAGGACAAGGTTGTTTCATATAGCAACGAGACGAAGGAAAATATGATCAACAATTTTCCGGAAAAAAAGGACAGATTAAATAAGGTAAAAGCGGTATTTTGATATTTGATATAAAGCATATAGTGTTTTCTATGATAAAGGATTTGCATCAAAAACTGGTTAATCAGGAAATAACTTCGGAAAAACTGACCGAAGAATATTTTGATAAAATCGAAGAAAAAGACACTGAAATAAAGGCATATTTGAGTCTCAACAAGGAATTTGCACTCGACAAGGCGCGGGCGGTGGACAAAAAGATAAAAAACGGCGAAGAAACAGATTTGCTGGCGGGTTTGCCCTGCGGGGTCAAAGACAACATTTGCATTGAGGGTCTGTTGGCGACAGCCGGATCAAAAATTTTGGAAAACTATATAGCGCCCTATGACGCAACTGTTATAACGAAATTAAAAAATAGCGATTCTGTATTTCTTGGAAAAACCAATCTCGATGAATTTGCGATGGGTTCTTCGACGGAAAACAGCGCTTACCAAACGACAAAAAATCCGTACGATATATCCAGAGTTCCTGGCGGTTCGTCAGGGGGCAGTGCGGCGTCCGTTGCAGCGGAAGAAAGCGTTTGGGCGCTGGGGTCCGATACCGGCGGGTCGATCCGTCAGCCGGCTTCGCTTTGCGGCGTGGTTGGCCTCAAACCGACATACGGAATGGTTTCGCGTTATGGCCTCATTGCGATGGCATCAAGTCTTGATCAAATTGGTCCGGTTGCGAGATCAGTCGAAGACGCGGCAGTTGTTCTTTCGAGAATATCAGGAAAGGACAGATTTGATTCGACGACAATGAATACGGCTGAAAAAAAATACGAGGATCTTTTGGGTGCGGATATCAGCGGTCTCAAAATCGGAATTCCAAAAGAGTATTTCGCGGGCGAAGGACTTGATAAGAGTGTGGAGAAAAAGGTGAGGGAGGCAATCGGAAAGTATGAAAGACTTGGAGCGAAAATTGTCGACATCAGTTTGCCGAGCGCCGATTTTTCCCTCGCGACCTACTATATCATTATGCCAAGCGAAGTGAGTTCGAACATGGCACGCTTTGACGGAATTCGTTTTGGCCGATCGGTTGGAGCGGAGAGCGAAAAAACAGGAGCGGATTATACTCTTTGGGACATTTATTTCAAAACCCGGGCGGAATATCTTGGAAAAGAAGTGAAGCGCCGGATCATGCTTGGAACATATGCTCTTTCGGCGGGATATTATGATCAATATTATCTCAAAGCCCAAAAAGTGCGCGCGCTCATCAAGAAAGAGTTTGAGGAAGCCTATAAAAAAGTTGACCTGATCCTGAGTCCCACTTCGCCGACTACGGCTTTCAAGATCGGGGAAAAAACCGAAAATCCCTTGGCGATGTATCTCGCGGATATATACACCGTCACTGCGAATATTGTGGGCGTTCCTGCCATTTCCGTTCCCTGTGGTACAATAGAGGCAGAAGGAAAAAATCTGCCGGTTGGCCTGCAACTCATGGGGAAGTGGTTTGATGAAGAAACATTGCTCAATGCGGCATACGTATTTGAACAATCAAAATAGGAAATTCAAAATTAATCCATGGACATAAATATTTTTGCCATATTTCGATCTGCTTTCGCTGCTTTGGCGAATTCGTCTTTTTTCAGTTTCGTCAAAATACTTGCCGGATTCATCATTGCCATTCTTCTCATCGCCGATATCTTGTTGCTTTCAAAGCGCCTTCGGGGGGATTGGAAAACGGCTTTCTATGGAGCGAAGGTTCCTGATCTCAAAAAATCAAAATACATTGAAAAATGGGAAGACATCAGAAGAAACGCCCAAGGCGATGATGCGGCAAAGGCAAAGATTGCAATGATCGAAGCCGATCAAATGCTCGGAGATACGCTTGGGAAAATAGGATATAAGGGAAAAGATACGGGCGAAAAAATTGCGGAAGTTAAACCGGGCCAGTTGATCGGAATCGAGGAGGCCAAATATGCGCATGAAATTTTCAAAAAGATAGTTCACAACTCAAGATATGAGATAGATATCGCGGAGATTCAGGCAGCACTCGGGGGGTATGAGAAAGTGTTTCGGGGACTGGAATTATTGGATTAATTTTCAATTTTCAATTCACAATTTTCAATCAATGATTCAATTTCTAAATTTTCAATTTTCAAACATTGATAATTGAGTCATTGAAAATTCATTGTAAATTGAAAACTGATAATTGAAAATTTTATTGTAATTTAAATAAATAAACAAAAAAATAAAACCTATGAGCATCAAAATTGCTATAAATGGATTTGGGAGAATAGGCCGTCCGGCGCTCAAGATCGCGCTTGAAAAAGAAAATTTTGAAGTAGTTGCAATAAACGATCTCACTGACGACAAAACTTTGGCGCATCTTTTGAAGCACGATAGTTCGTACGGAACCTATGCTCGAGATGTGAAAGTTGGAAAAGGCGAAATAATCGTTGGCGGAAAATCTGTCAAAAGCTTCAGCGAGCCTGATCCGACAAAACTTCCGTGGAGAGATTTGGGTGTGGATATCGTGCTTGAATGCAGCGGGGTCTTCAACGATCGGGCGAGCGCCCAAAAGCATCTTCAAGCCGGGGCGAAAAAGGTGATTCTCTCGGCACCGCCGAAAAGCGATGATATTCCGGTCTATCTCATCGGAGTGAATGAAAACGAACTCAAGGCTGAAGACCAAATAATCTCGAATGGCTCCTGCACGACCAATTGCCTCGCGCCGATGATTAAAGTTCTTGACGAAAAATTCGGCGTGGAAAAAGGATTTTTGACGACCGTGCACTCCTACACAAACAGCCAGCGTATTTTGGATCTGCCGCACAAAGATTTGCGGGAAGCTCGGGCGGCCGGCCAAAACATCATTCCGACGACGACCGGCGCGGCCAAAACCGTGGCGAAAGCCATCAAGAGTATGGAGGGGAACTTGGACGGAATTTCAATGCGTGTGCCGACGCCGGTT
>JBAZRT010000027.1:0-10519 GCA_041662765.1 Parcubacteria group bacterium | reverse complement strand
TGAAGTTTTCCGAATATTTTATATAGACAACCGCGTTCTTGAGAGACGCGCGATTGAGATTTTGATAACTTATCTGAAAACTGGCGGTGTCTCCGCTCTTAACTTTTTCCGGACCAGAAATGGAAATTTTCACTTGATCTTCCGAAAAGGCGCTTTTGCGTATGTACAAAGCCAGCCAGACCACGCCGACAACGATCACAACCACTCCAAAGATAATGGAAATTTTCTTCAAGATCCCTTTTCTTTTTTCTTCTTTTTTCTCTTCTTCTTGAACCCAAACTTCCTTTTTTTTCTCAAGATCATCTTCGAGAGCTGACGCGACAAAAGGATTCTCATCCGACATATGAGGATTCAACGATCTTGGTTGAACCGGAACGCTTGAATCCGGCTCCCCTTCTCTTTGGTATATTTTTCTTTCTGTTTCCTTGAGAGACATATTTGTACCAATTATACACTAGAAATTGTATTTCTCAAACTCTCGCCTTATCCTCCTCAATCCCTTCAATTCGTCGGAGACGATTTTCACTTTGAGAATTTTTCCAAGCGAATTGGCAAGAAATATCCGGAGAAGCTTGATTTGATCGGCCGATACCAGCGTGAGATCCTGCTCTCCGGCAAAACATTTCCCGCAAACAACCCCGCCTCTCCCTGCGGAAAAAAAATTTTCTCCTTTTTCTTCGAGGCGCGCCTCGCACTTCGCGCACTTCATCGTTTCGGGACGATTTCCAAGCGCGTCAAAGAACTTCCACCAAAAAGCTTCTGTGATCATGTCCGCTTGATCTTCCTCATTCGAAATCTCCAAAAAATCTCTCAGCAAATCAAAAATTCTTTCGTCTTTTTCCTCCTCGGAAAAATGTTTCGTGAAAAATCGGAATATTCTCAAAATTTCTCCCAGTTTTTCGAAATCATTTTTTATGTTTTTGAAATTTTCGATCGTGATCGCACTCGCAATCTGGCCCATCCCCCGCGAACGGGCAACATAGACTTCCGAAAGCGTCCCCGGCTCCAAATGTCCCGCTAGTTTTGCGGCTGGTTTGCGCACTCCTCTTCCGATCGCTTTCACCACCCCGATTTCCTTCGTGAAGAGAACATACAACCGGTCGAATTCTCCGACATCATGAGAAGACAAAATTATGGCGGTATATTTTTGCATGGTTCGATTATAGCATAAAAAATAAGCTCGACATCCTTTTGAGATATGCCGAGCTCGAAAGCATTCCACGACGCCGGATCTATAAACACAGGTGGTCGTCGCACGAATTGCAGACCAGCCGATTTTGCGGAATAGACCGACAGTTCTTCATGTCGATCCACTTCCTGCAACAATGGCACTGGCATTTTACCGGCTCGCTGGCCGGAAGACCGATACGCCAGGCAAGCCACGTGAAAAATATCTTCAGTTTGTGCATCGCTTCTTTGGCCGTCATATCTCCCTCCTTCGGCAACGCCGATTGGTTAGATTATTTTTCCCTTTTTCTTCAGTCGCCAAGTGATGAAACATGAAACAATAGCAGCCGCCAAGAAACCACAGAGAGACAGAATGATTTTCCCTTTGAAAGAGTAATCCAGCAAATAGGACACGCTAATTCCGCCGACTGGCAGAAGAAAGCAAGGAAGACCAATTGCCAATTCTTTCAAAGAAATTTCTTTTTCTTCTTCTCTCTTCGTGTCTTTATAGCAACTATTCACAAGACACTCCTTTGCTTTCAAAGATCGCTCCGCGTTGCGGAGCTGAATTTATATGAAAAAATAAATCCCCGCAAAAAATAATTTTTTTATATTTTTTTCAGCCACACCTTCACTGGCGTCGTTTCGAGCTCCACAAGCTCCGAGATGTCCGCCTTGCGATTTTCACCTGCTGACAATTCCTCGGAAAGCGTTTCCTTGGCGATCAAATCGCCAAATTTCTCGAAGATATCCGAACCGCCGGCATAATTCAATGTTATTCGGTTGTCAACTTGATATCCCGCACGCTTCCGGAGTTCCTGAATTCTGCGGACAAGTTCGCGGGCTTCGCCTTCAAGCCGCAACTCATCCGTGATCTTCGTATCAAGCCCCGCTTCCCAATTTATCTCCTCCTCGCGCACAAAACCCGGCTCTTCCGTGATTCCGCCGGAGAAACTGACCTTTTTCACATTGACCTCTTCTTTTATAAGTTCGGCCATATCTCCTCCGATATCTTCATTGATTTTGAGCTGGGCCAAAGGCTGGCGCACTTTGATCCCGGTTCTGGCGCGTGCCGCAAGACCCATCTTCACAAACCGCCTTGTCAGCTGCATTTTCTGATTCAAATCATTGTCGATCAATTTTTCATCAGCTTGCGGAAAATCGGCAAGATGCACGGATTCTTCACCTGTGAGATTTTTGTATATTTCTTCCGCGACAAAAGGCGTGAACGGCGCCATCAGTTTTGAAAGCTCAACCAGAACATGATGCAAAGTTTCGTACGCTTGATTTTTGTCGCCGTCATTTTCGCTTTTCCAAAATCTTTTTCGGCTTCGGCGAACATACCAATTGGAAAGGTTGTCAATAAAATTTTCGATTAAATTGGTCGACCCATAAATGTCATACCTATCCAGCCTTTGATCGACATTTTTTATCAAACTATTGAGTTCTGAAATTATCCACTTATCAAGTAAGTTTGTAGACTGTAGTGAGTGTCCAGTATTTTTTGGCTCGAATTTATCAATCTCCGCATACATTACAAAAAAATAGTAGGAATTCCAAAGCATTCGAAAAACCCGGTTCGTCACATCCCGCATGCCCTTGATATCAAATCTTTTCGGGAGACCCGGCTGATTTATGGAAAACAACATCCATCGCAATGCATCCGCACCGTATTCATCCATTACAGCCATCGGCTCAATAACATTTCCTTTAGACTTACTCATCTTTTTTCCTTTTCCATCAAGAATATGTCCCAAACAAATTACATTTTTGTAGGCATTGCCCGCCGGAACTTTTTTCGAGAGATGGAGGACGGTGGCAATGGCATGCAAGGTATAAAACCATCCACGCGTTTGATCAATCGCTTCTGAAATATAGTCAGCCGGAAAATATTTTCCGCTTTCAATTTTTTCTTTATCTTCTGCTGTCGCTGAGTTTGGATAGCCGAACTCTGCAAAAGGCATAGCCCCCGAATCAAACCAGACATCCATCACTTCCGGGGTTTTTTTCATTTCCCCATCACACTTTTCGCATTTGAACGCAACCTCGTCTATAAACGGTTTATGCAAATCATCAATTTTCTGCCCGGACAAATTCTCAAGTTCGGAAATGGATTCGATCACCTTTGTCTCTCCGCATTTTTCGCAAACCCAAATCGGAAGCGGCGTGCCCCAATATCTTTCGCGCGAAATCGCCCAATCCTTCACATTTTCCAGCCACTCTCCGAATCGTCCATGCTTGATATGCTCCGGAACCCAATTTATCGCTTCGTTATTTTTCTTCAGTTCCTCGGAGAGCTCGCTCATTCGGACAAACCACGAAGGCTTCGCATAATAGATGAGCGGCATATCGCATCGCCAACAATGCGGATAGTCATGTTCAGCTATTTCTTCTTTAAAAAGCAACTCCCGATTTTTCAAGTCATTAATTATCAAATCATCGGCTTCGTATCGGTTTTTATCATTTTTTTTCTTGACCGGAATTCCTTTACCTGGAACATCAGCTGTGATTTTACCTTCTTCGTCAACCGTCATCAATATCGGCAAATTATTTTCTGCGCCTACCCGCGCGTCATCTTCTCCAAAAGCGGGAGCAATATGCACAATTCCTGTTCCATCTTCGGTCGAAACAAAATCGCCAGGAATTATTTTATAAGCATTTTTATCATCAGATATTTTATAAAGTGGTTCATATTCTAGTCCGATTAAATCTTTACCGGAAATTTCTTGATAGTCAAACTCTATTTCTAACAAATCTTCCGCGGATATAGAATCAATTTGATATATCGACCCGTCTCCCTTGGAAATAGTAAGGCTGAATATATCTTTTGTTCTGCTTTTTTCAAAATAATAGGTTTCACCCTCTTTTGCATTAAGACCAACTTCGTTTTTAATTATTTTATTAAACTTCAGCTTTGCATATTTAAATTCTTTATTTACTGCCAAAGCAACGTTTCCCGGCAAAGTCCACGGGGTCGTAGTCCAAATCAAGAAATATGTATTTTCATCAATCCCTCTTTCAGGATTTGGCTTTGCTTTGAATTTCACATAGACAGAGTTGTCCTTCACTTTTTGATATCCCTGCGCGACTTCGTGCGAGGAAAGCCCGGTTCCACAGCGATAGCAATAAGGGATTACTTTGCTTCCTTGATAGACAAGACTCTCGCCATTTTTTCCTTTCGTTTTGAAAATCTGCGCGAATGTCCACCACACGGATTCGATATACTTGTTTTCATAAGTAATGTACGGGTGTTTCATATCCACCCAATAAGCCATTCTCTCGGTCAGTTTTTCCCAAAGGTCTTTGTATTTCCAAACTGACTCTTTGCATTTTTTATTAAACACAATGATGCTTTCGCGCACATTTCCCGGAACGATATTTTCGATTTCCGGTTTTGTATGAATTCCCAGCTCTTTTTCAACTTGAATTTCAACTGGCAGCCCGTGCGTATCCCAGCCGGCTTTTCTCTCCACCCGAAAACCCTTCATCGTCTTGTAGCGCGGAATGATATCCTTGAAAGAACGTGCCAAGACATGATGAAGTCCCGGCTGGCCGTTGGCTGTCGGCGGACCTTCATAGAATATAAAAGACTTATCGGTCGAATTTCTTTCGACCGATTTTTCAAATATTTTGTTCTCTTCCCAAAATTTGAGGACATTCTCCTCCATTTCGGGAAGGGATTGTTTCGGATCGACTGGCTTAAACATTTTTATAAAATGGGTTAACCATTTTGATGTCTTCACTTGCTCGGAAATAAAAACAAGTTTTTATTTCTCTCGCTCCGCTTGACAATAAACTTCAAGTGTTTCTTTCGCGCATTTTTCCCAACTGAATTTTTTGGCCTGCTCTTTTCCTTTGGCACTCAAACTTTCCCGCAATTCCTTGTTCGTTGCCAGCTCCATCATCCCTTTCGCAATTCCGTCAGTATCGTGAGGGTCGACAAAATAGGCAGCCTCATCCGCAATTTCAGGAATCGATGAAACTTTTGACACAAGACAGGGCGCGCCGCAAGCCATAGCTTCAACGATCGTTTGGCCGAAACCTTCCCAGAGCGACGGCATCACGAAAAATTCCGCGTTCGTGTAGAGCGGCTTCAGTTCATCTCCGCCGACATAGCCAGTGAAAACAACCTCGTCCGTGATCCCCAGATCCGCGGCTTGCTGAAAATATTCTTCCATGAGCCATCCTCTTTTCCCCGCCACGACGAGTTGATAGTCAAATTCATTTTTATAATTTTTTTTGAAACGCGCGAAAGCATCGAGCACCCGGCTCAAATTTTTGCGCGGCTCAAGCGTTCCCAAAAACAAAATATACTTGTCCACAATGCCGTGCCCTTTTTTCACTTCATCTTTCGAATATTCCTCTTGCTCAAAAAATCGTTTGTCGATTCCGTTATGGATCGTCGTGATCTTTTCTTCAGGATATCCCAAAAATTTGCGCACGTCCTTTTTTGTCGATTCGGAAACGGTGATGATCCGGTCCGATTTTTTGGCGGCAAAACTGTACAGAGTTTTTAGCTTGGCGGTGGACAGTCTCGGAAACAGTTCCGGGACGCGATACGGAGCAAAGTCATAGAAAGTCGTGACAATTTTTCCGCGATAGGTCGCCGGCACGCGATAGAGCGGCGAAGTAGTATGCAGAACATCCATTTTTTCCCGCGCAAAAGTCGCCATCCCAAGAATCTCGCTATAGGCCGCCGGCATATATTTTTTGTAATCGGAAAACGGGAAAAATTTGATCTTTACATTCGATTGAGTAAAGCGTTTCACATCCTTGTCTTGCACTTTGAAGTCAAAAAACAGGATATATTGGTTTTCTTTGTCCATTTCGAGCAAATTTTTGACCAGCTGCCAAACATAATTCGCCACCCCAGTGGGCGCTATTTTCTCCGGATTCAATATGGCTCTCGCATCAATTCCAATACGCATAAAATTTGAATTATTCAGTATATTTCCTAGTCTTAATATAGCTTCATTATCATGTTTTGACAAGCTATCTAGCAAATGAAAAAGACCTGCTTGATCTTGCAGGCCTTTTTTTGATTCATCTGCGCCAAATGCTTTTTCGCCTCGGCTGTCAGGTTTTTTATTGAATCAAATTTTTTTCTCAATTCTAATTCAGCACTTCCTCTGTCACGCGATTTTCACAGACTTTTTGGAGCTTGGCATCGCTGATCTTGTCGCAAAAAGAAAAATCTTTTTTTGAAACCGCGAGATCCCGCCAACAACTATCCTTGTCGATACCCGTGAGATTTTCACATTGACTTTCAGAATCTTTCGAGGTCGCCGGCCGGATTCCGCAAACTTCCTGGCAGTATTTCAAATTATCCGGATTGTCTTTGTATTGCGAGCAATCATTGTCGCAATCCGCGCTTTGGACATCCGGCCGTCCGTTCCCCGGATCAGAATTGTTGATATCCGAAGCATTTTCTTCTTGATTACCAATCGATTGATCGACAGTTGGACTATCCGACTGATTGCCCGTTTGATTTTGCATCTCATTGCCCTTTGTCCCGGCGTTATTTACCTGCGGTAAATAACGCTTCTTCACGACGCCGTATGCAAAATACAAAACCGCAGCGGCTACGATGAGAAAAACTATTATCAACAGTATTTTCGATTTTTTCATAAAAAAACATTAGACTTATGCGCTTGAGTGCAGTTTGCGAAAGAACCGAGCACTGAAATCTCAATACAGGCTAACAATATCCACTTTGGTATAGTAGTACTTCAAAATCCAGTCCCACGATTTACCGTCTTCGGCATATCCCAACGCCCCATGTGCAGAAAGCCCCCACATATGGTTCCCGTTCTCGCCGGGCTTGAGGCCTTTTTGTTTTCCCTCTTTGTGATCTTTTACCGATTTCAGATACGGATAGTCTTTGCCGGGATAATTCCTTGTTTTCCCGTCTGTATAGGAACAGTACGGTGTGAGCGCCACTTCCCCTTTGTATTTCACGATTTTTCCGCGAGTATCTTCCGCCGCCTCTTTCACTTTCGGATACGTCTTCTCCCGATCAGATCCGACATATATTTGGGAACCGGAATCGCTTCGAATCTTGAATCCCATTGGCTTGTATTTCGTGGCATTTTCGATGTACCAGTCGCCGTATGTTCGGAAAATAGTCGCCATCACACGCACATGATCAGGGTCTCCGGTTCCGGTCGTTTCTCCCATTCCCCAGACATATTGTTCTAGAGGAAGTTTGTTGATGATCCAAATCTGAGTGACTGAGCTGGAATTGCCGTTATAAACGTCGTCGCCGTGATAGTAGTTCACTTCAATTTTTCCCCGAAAATGATCATACCCGTCATAGTTAACATCATGGTAAACATCAAAAATAATTGACGAGTTATCACCGTCGGCCGCATCGAACGTGACATTGTCATCAACGAGTGTATCAGCAATGGAGCTGGATACTTTCAATTTTCCGTTATCGTCATATTTCACTCTAGTCGTGGAATCAGCCGCGACCTGAGAAATAACGTTTCCGTTTTTGTCTTTTATGTTGTACGCCCGGTTGGCATCTATTTTGAAAATATCGTCTTTCGAATTATACCAGAGCCCCACCGAAATTTCCGGTCCGAGCGATCCAGAGGCTTCCGTCGCCGGCTGCACTGTCGCAGCACCTGCAGCCGCAAGTTTCTTCACGCGGTTGTATTCGCTGCGGGACACTTTCGGAAGACATTTTTCCCAATAGGAGCTTGGAATTCCGGTCTGTTCCAACATTCTCTGCCATTTTGTCACTGATGACTTTGCTTCGGCAACATTTCTGGGAAAAGAAAATCCCCCAATCACCGAAATGAGAATCGCGAAAAAGAGGGATAAATATGCAATTTTTTTTATTTTTCCTTTTTGCATTGGCGTATGTTGCATTTTAGCATATTTTTGAGAAAAAGTCTAATTTATATTGATATCTTATCACAAGCCAGTTTGATTTTCTATAAAAAAGTTTGAAGGCCGCAGGGTGATACCATGCGGCCTTCATTGAAGTTCCTTTTGAAGATCTGCAAGCTTGGTCTCAAGCCTACGAAGCCTTCTTTTGGCGCCGGGAATCTTTTCTTCACAGAATTGCCGGCATTCCTCGACGTCGGCAAGCAGCCTTATTATGAGCTGCAAGACCATTCCCCTATGACCGTTCCCCCCGCTGGGCGGATTTTTACCAGCATTCACGAGATGCTGATTGACATCTCCTCCCCAGTCGTCCAGGCCTGTTCCCTGTCGGGAAGCAGTACTACGACGCGCAGGACGGCCTCCTAATCCGATGGATATTCCAGGGACAATTCCCCCGACGCCTCTCCTCTTGCCGCTGTTTTTTCCTGTACTGGTTTTGATGTCTTTCAACCCTCTCATGGCCATTCGCTCCCCCTTAAAGCCTGGATGATTTATTTGACAGCCACCAATAAGGAACAGTAAAGCACAAAAGCATTTATTTGTCAAAAAAACAACCCCGACTTGCATCGGGGCTGTTTGAAATCTTCAGAAGTATAAATTCTGGTTAGACTTTTTCGACTTTGGTCGCATTCGGGCCTTTCGGTCCTTCACCGACTTCGAATTGGACTTTGTCGCCTTCTTTGAGGTCGTTGAAATCAACGCCTTGAAGCTCGCTTGAGTGGAAGAAAAGATCCTTGTCTGAATCTTCCTGGGCGATAAAGCCAAATCCTCGGTCTGTAAGTCTCTTGATAGTTCCTTGTGCCATTTCTATTTGGAAATTGTTTAAATTCACATTTTTTGTATTGCAAAATTGAGTTCGACGACGCTGCTATTGCATACTCCTGTGATGTTCCTAGTATAGCATTTTTGGGTATTTTGTCAACCGATGGGTCAAGAACCCCCCAAAATCTTGTTAATAGTCTTTTCATCTTTGCAGGAATAGGCGTCGGAGGGGGAATAGAATCTTTTCTTGGGGCCGAAACACCCGCCGTTATCTTTATATAAAACGCCGAAATATGGCATAAGAAAGCCCATATTTTTCTGTTTGAAAAAGCCGTAGAGATTTTGAAGCGTCGCGGCTCTTTTTGAAGCGCTCATTCGCGCGAAAATATCGAGGTCGTCCGAGGGGATTCCGGTCCAATCAAGATGCAGCAATACATTTTTGGCTTTCGAAGCGTACGCTTTGTTCCAAAGAAGAGCCCAACAGCTACCTCTTTTGGAAAAGCACGGCCCGTTTTCGACGTCACCGTTTGAATCAATGCCCACTCCCCCTTCTATATAGTCAAATAGTTTGAGATATTTTGCGTCGGTAATGGAGCCTGTCTGCGCGCCAATCACCACGTCGACATTTTTTTTCTTCGCGTAAGCGCGGATGTCTTTCACAATCTGTGGCGCGTAATTCCTCATCGAACTTTCTTGAAGCTGTATCTGCCCAAAAGTGAAACTTTGGACGCCGAGATCAATTGCACGCCGCGTGATGTATTCCAAATAGTCGCGGTATTCCCGGCTCGAAAAAGTTGGCTTGCAGGTATGTTCCCCCCAATCGTTGATCGTGTCGTTGTGGCACATCTCTCCGAAATCGAAAATGTGCCCTGTTTCCTCGTTTTTGTAGCCGTCCTTTGTACTGATTGCTTCGGCCAGAAACATCCCATAGACGACATCAGGTTTGGCGATCTGCACCATATTTTTTTCGATCACTTGAAAGTCCGGCGGTTCTCGCCAGGTTTCAACCGCCCGATGGAGATAATAGCAATGGGAACGGTTGATGAGGCTGACGAATTCCCCCTGGTCGGGATTGTATTCGGTGAGCAGTCCGTCCGCAACACAACCCTGCGCTTTGAGACGCTCCATATCCACCGGCGGAGGAGGCGGCTTCGGCGGCTGGACGATTGTTCCGGCAAACGATTCCGGATTCGTTTCAATCGCTGGTAAAATATTTTCCGCCACGCTCGCTTCTTGTTTTTTTTCTTCTAGCTTTGAACTATTTTTCTGAAATAACCAAAAACCGCCGGCAATTATGCCCGCCAAAATCAAACTGCCCGCGAGGAGATATATTTTTCCGCGCTGATATTGCATTTTGAATACTTATTTAAATACGTATTTCAGAACTTACCTTATTATTACGCATTCGGGAAAAATTGTCTTGCCCTGGCGCACCCCTTTACAAATATAAACAATCAGTATATAATTAACAGACTGTTCATTTTGCAGCCTTTATTCTTCACAAACTATATGAGAAACAGCAATTCAAGATATTCATCCGGACGTTCGAGCCATTCGCCGAGTCGCGGGAGAAATAGCCAATCAAGCGCGCGCGGACGCTCTTTTGGAAGTGGCCAGCGCTCAAGTGGCAGATATTCCGGCGGAAGAAGCCAATCGCGGGGAAACTCAAGATTCAAATTGACGCCGCTCGAAGATC
>JBAZRT010000026.1:0-11370 GCA_041662765.1 Parcubacteria group bacterium | reverse complement strand
GTTGATGTCTGTTGCCATAATTCACCCCGCCTTCTAGATTACTTTTTACCCTTGTATAAAGCTAAATATATTTTAGTACTTTTGATTTTTTCGCGCAAACACAATTCTATCTCGCCACTTCAACCGCCCTTGTTTCGCGCAGAACATTCACTTTGATTTCTCCCGGATATTTGAGTTCTTGCTCAATTTTGTCCGCGATGGACCTTGCCAATTTGACCGCGCCCAGATCATCGACTTTATCCGGTTTCACAAAAACGCGAATCTCGCGACCGGCTTGAATAGCATAGGTCTTTTCCACTTCCGGAAAAGACTCAGCAACTTTTTCCAGTTCGGTGAGCCGCTTGAGATAATCTTCGAGCGTATCTTTTCTCGCTCCCGGACGAGAAGCGGAAAGCGCATCAGCCGCCGCGATGATCATTCCTTCATTGCTTTCGAAAGGATAATCTTCGTGGTGAGACTTCATGGCATCAATAACATCCTGTCCGATCCCAAATTTTTTGAGAATGCTGATACCGATCTCAATATGAGTTCCCTGCACTTCATGATCGATCGCTTTTCCAATATCATGCAAAAGGCCGGCCTTTTTTGCAAGACTCACATTTGCCCCCAATTCCGCCGCAAGAGCTCCGGAAAGATGGGCCACTTCAAGCGAATGCAAAAGAACGTTCTGTCCATAGCTTGTACGGAAACGGAGCCGTCCGATAAGCTGGACTATTTTGGGATCAAGTCCCGCCACGCCCACGTCATACACCGCCGCTTCACCCGCCTCTTTCATCTTGTTGTTCACTTCTGTTTTGGCAAAATTGACCGCTTCTTCAATGCGAGTCGGATGAATTCTTCCGTCCGAGAGCAATTTTTCAAGAGCGATGCGGGCGATCTCCCGTCGCACCGGATTGAATCCGGAAAGAACAATCGCTTCGGGAGTATCATCGACTATCACTTCGATTCCAGTGAGGCGCTCCAATGTTTTGATGTTCCTTCCTTCACGGCCGATGATCCTTCCCTTGAGCTCGTCCGATGGAATGGAAACTGTGGAAGTTGTGGTTTCTGCCGAATGGCTTCCCGCATATCTTTGCATCGCAAGCGTCATGATGTTGCGGGCTTTTTTCTCAAGTTCATCTTGCCCGTCTTTTTCCAGTTTTTTGATTCTCGCCGCCAAAATTTCGCGGTTCTGTTCTTCAGCCAATTGAAGAAGAATTTTTTTGGCTTCTTCTTTTGAAAGACCGGCAATTTTTTCAAGACGCTTCAGCTCCTCTTGCCGCGCAACATCGGTTTCTTTCCTGATTCTCTTTATCTCGTCCGCTTTGCTGATCAAATTTCTTTTTTCTTTTTCCAATTCGTCCATTTTCCGATCCAGATTTTCTTCACGAGTCTCGAGTCTTTTCTCACTCCGGAAAATTTGCTCCTGTCTTTTTTTCTCATCTTTTTTGACGTCGTCCAAAACCTCAACCGCTTTGTTTTTTGCCTCAAGCAAAACCGTCCGAGCTTTTTCCTCGGCTTCCTGCGTCATTTTGTTTATTTTTCCCTCTGCTGTCCCAAGTTGCTTTTTAGCAATTGACTGGCGGGCGAGATACCCCAAGACCGAGCCGGCTGCCAAAGCCAAAATTCCAATCGAAAGAAGTCCGAAACTGAATTCCATTTTTTTGCAAGCTATTCATTTGATAACAATTCGAAATCATCTCAAATACTTTATACTTTATATATGATACTTGATACTTTTTTCCCGTTATCAACTGAAGCATAATTAATATATTACCGAAATTAATATTATATCATTTCAACTTTTTTGTCAAAGAGGTACAAAATGTGATAAAATTTCATATATGAGAAATCCCGTATATTTGATCATCCTAGACGGATGGGGAGAAAATCCAAATCTTGAGGGAAACGCCATAGCGCAGGCAAACACACCTACCGTGGACAAGCTCGTGCGCAATTATCCCCAAACCCTGCTTCAGGCTTCGGGAATTTCTGTGGGCTTGCCATGGGGCGAGGTGGGAAATTCCGAGGTGGGACACCTCACTTTGGGTGCCGGCCGTGTCATATACCAAAGTCTTCCGCGCATCACCCTCTCTATTCAAGATGGAGGTTTTTTCACGAATGAAAGTTTTCTCGCCGCTGCCGAAAATGTCAAAAAAAACAAGGGTGCCCTGCACATAATGGGACTCGCTTCCAACGGCGGCGTTCACAGTTCTCTCGAGCATTTATATGCCCTTCTTGAATTTTCCAAAAACAGCGGCCTTGAAAAAGTTTATCTCCATCTTTTCACCGACGGACGCGACTCGCCTTCCCAATCCGGCATAAAAGTCCTTCTCGACATCGAAGAACGGCTTAAGGATTATCCCGCAATCCATATCGCCTCGCTCTCAGGAAGATATTTTGCGATGGACAGAAATGAGAATTGGAATCGAACCGAAAAAGCATACCTTCTTCTCACCGAAGGAGTAGGTCAAAGAGAAAAAAATGCCCAGGCCGCGCTTCAAAAATCATACGATCAAAATATCACCGATGAATTTGTCGAGCCGATTGTGATTGAAGATGAAAAAGGAGGAATCCATCTAATTGAAGAAAAAGATTCCATTATTTTCTTCAATTTCCGCGAGGATCGGGCGCGCCAGATTACAAAGGCCTTCACTCTTCCAACTTTTTCAAAATTTGAGAGAAAAAAATATTTTCCCGATGTTGAATTTGTTACAATGACAAAATATGAGGACAACTTGCCTGTCCGGGTCGCTTTCGAACCTCAGGGTATCAAAAATTGCCTCGGCGAAGTTCTGAGCCAGAATAATATCAACCAGCTGCGCATTGCCGAAACGGAAAAATACGCCCACGTCACCTATTTTTTCAACGGCGGACGCGAAGAACCTTTTCCGGGAGAAGAGCATGTTCTTGTCCCATCCCAATCCGTATCAACCTATGACAAAGTTCCTGAAATGAGCGCTTTCATAATTGAAGAAAAAATACTGGATGAATTGGGGAAAGGAAAATACGGTTTCACGCTGATCAATTTCGCCAATGCCGATATGGTGGGACACACGGGAAATTTGAAAGCATCCATATCCGCCGTCGAAGCAGTTGACGGATGTCTTGGAAAGATTATTCCTGAAATTTTGAAGATCGGGGGGCATATTTTCATCACCGCCGATCATGGAAACGCCGAGGAGATCGTCAATCCTCGAACCGAGGAGATCGACACAGAACATTCCTCTTTCCCTGTTCCTTTTTGGTATCTGAACGCCACAAATCAACGGCAAAAAAACGAGTCGCAGATCATCAACGCGACAAGCAATACCAGTGGAATTTTGAGCGACGTTGCACCGACTATCCTCTCCGTAATGAATATTACCATTCCGCCAGAGATGACTGGTCAAAATCTGATGGAAGTGCTGATATGATTTCCCGCTCTACGTAAATCGCGAAATAACAAAAATAAAGAGGACCCCCAGAATCGTAAGGCTCATCAATTGATATGAGCTTTTTTTGCTGTGTGCCTGCGGCAAAATGTCGCTTGCTCCGATATAAAGCAAAAAGCCGGCAAAAAAGCCGAGATATAAGACCAGAAATGACGGTGGAATTTTGAAAAACAAAGTGGCCAGCACTCCGAGCATCGGCGCCAATGCATCAAAAAGAAGAAAAATCTTCGCTCTCTTGAGGCTGTTTTCGTGCGACAACATCAGCGTAATGGTGTTCATCCCATCCGTAAAATCGTGGGATATTACCGCGATGGCAACCAAGATACCGACCGCCGGACTGATCTGAAAGCCAAGCCCGATTCCAAAGCCATCCAAAAAACTGTGACCGATGAGCGCGAGCGCTGACAGAATTCCAACTTGAGGATGAACATGTTCGGCATAATCCCCTTCGTGCGCGTGGTGAATGAGAATAGCCTTTTCGAGAATATGAAAAATGAGAAAACCGGCGAGCAGCGCTACCATGATCCCTGTTGGCGCTAAATCATGTTTTTTGACTTGTTCAATGATCTCAGGAAAGATCTCAAAAAAAACCACCCCCAAAATGACGCCGGCCGTGAACCCCATGATAAGATGCAACTTTTTTTTCAATTTCACCGCCAAAAGTCCGCCGAAATAAGTGGAAACAAAAGTTGCTATTGAAAGAAGTATCGCCTCCATATTTTTTAGAAATATTTTTCAATAAATTCAAACTCCTCTTCTCTTTCCGGATGGCAGGCAATCTCAGTTTTCCCTTCCGGAATATTTTTCAAAAATTCATTCATATTTCCGATCCAATCAAGGCTCGAAAAAAAATCAGAGGAATCCAATTTCGATTCAAGAAAATATTTTTTATTCCATCGGCGAAGATTGTCCAAAACCAGATGCGCCAAGTTCATTTTTCCTCGAAATCCCTTTTTTCCAAAACGAATAAAAGAAATTTTGAATTGATTCGAAAGGCCAATCGCAATTTTGAAATACTGAGGAAAAAGATGGACATACTCATGCGAATTGATACCGTCCGGATTTCGGCCGACGTTCTCGCGAAATTTTTCGATCTGCTCTTCCCATTCTTCATGGATTTTTTTCTCCTGGCCAGCGCGAAAATGATTCATCAAAAAAACAATTCCTTGCCGCGCCGTATTGTCTCTCATCTTCCCTCTTCTTTTTTTCTGCCACCCAAGTTCGAAGTGGATATCCAGCTTCACTCCAGTCGCAATCAGATCTTCAATTTCCTCCGCCGCAAAATTTCCATCACTCATGATGGAAATCCGATCGAGCTTGCCCAATTTCGCCAGCTTTAAGATATTCCGATTTGCCAATTCGCTTTTTCCAAAATCATCGGCAGTAACAATCAAATTTTTTCTTTTTTCGTGAAGCATAAAAAGTAAAACGTACCCAGGGCGAGACTCGAACTCGCAAGGGATTGCTCCCAAGGGATTTTAAGTCCCTCGTGTATGCCATTCCACCACCTGGGCAAAAAAAATTGAGGTCCGGAGCGGATTTGAACCGCTGTACAAGGTTTTGCAGACCTTTGCCTAACCACTCGGCCACCGGACCATAGCCTTTCAACTGATATAAAAATTACCACCAAAGAGGCTTGAGGTCAATAAAAAAAGAAAAAATAAAAGCCGAATACGTTCGGCTCTGCTTTCAAATATTGAACTATTTTTTCAAAACAGCACCGACTGTTTTTTTTCTTCTTCAAACCTATTTTCCTTTTTGCCATCTTCCTTTTTTTCTTTCTCGATTGCTTTCAGAACTTTCGGGATTTTCTTGAAATCAGCGATCAAAACTTCCCGCAGGCTTCCTTGATAGAGCGCCGCCGCAGGGTGATAGAGTATATAAAAGACTTGTTTCCCGACTCCGGCAAGTTCGCGCCGTACCGCCGTGCCATGAATTTTCGATATTTTCTGATTCGGCAGAAATCTTTCCATCGCGTGCCGACCGAGAAGGACGATCAGTTTCGGCTTGATCGTTTTGATTTGCTCAAGAAGCCAGGGCCAGCAAGCTGCCACCTCTTCCGGCAATGGATCGCGATTTCCCGGCGGACGGCATTTGAGAACATTGGCGATGAACACATCCTCTCTCTTGAGATCAATAGTTTCAAGCATCTGGTTTAAAAACTTTCCCGCCGCCCCCACGAACGGCAACCCTTGTTTGTCCTCTTCCGCGCCAGGCGCCTCGCCAATGAACAAAATTTGGGCCTTGGGACTCCCATCGCCTGGAACAACCTGCGCGCATGTACCGCGCAACTGGCAAGAACAACATTTTTTTATTTTTTCTTCAAGAGATTTGTACATAATAAGAGCAATTGAAATTACTCGACCGATATTCCTCCCTCTCCTTTAACGATTTTTCCTACGATCTCGAATCCGCTCGCAAGCTTGTGTCCTCCGCCCCGCAATTTTTGGGCAATCTCGGAAACATCCACATTTTTATACCACTCGCTCCGAAGACTCCCTTTGATTTTGTTTTGTCCCTTTTCGATCAAGACCAAAGAAAATTTTGTTCCGACAACGGTATTGAGCAATTCGGCGAGTCTGCCTATATCATCTTCCTTTATACCCAGCTCCTGCATATCCTCCGTGGTTATGAAAGACAAAATTGCTCCCGTCTTCTCGTTTATCTGAGCCCGCTCCATGGCCCGCCCCCAGAGTTTCAATGTTTCCAATTTCTTGTTTTTGAAAGTAGCCTGAATGATTTTGTTCATAGGCGCCCCTTTTCTCATCAGATCGGCCGATATTTCCATAACTTTCGCGGAGGTATTCGAATTTTGGAATACGGCCGTATCATTCAATATGCCGGTCAGTAAAAAGGATGCTATTTTTTTGTTTATCACCAATCTGTGAAAATCAAAGAAATCATAGATTATTTCGCAAACAGATGAGTAGTTCTCGTCAGCCACCATGATATCCGGCCTTATCTCTTTGAGCTCTATTGTCGGATGATGGTCAAGAATGATTACTTCCTGATCTTTGTTTCTCTTTTTCACTATTTTTTCAAAACTTCTCCCAACGGCATCGCAACCAATAAGCAAATCATAATCCTCTATTTCAATTTTTTCCAAGTCTGCGAAGCTTTCACCATCAAAAACATCCTTGAGATATTCGGGAAAGGGATCAAGGCAAACAGCATCCGCTTTTTTTGCGAGACTTTTTTCCAAATATTCTTTCAAAACAAAAACAGACCCAACTGTGTCTCCGTCCGGACGCGAATGCGCGACAAGAAGCACGTTTTTGGCCTTTTCAAATTCTTTTTTTATTTGGTTGAATTCTTTGGTAAATCTATAAGTCATAGTTCTTTGAGCATCTTTTCTATCTTGTCTGCTTCCGCCTCGGTATGATCACAAACAAACTCGATCCTCGGAAGCGGCTTCATATGGAGTTTTTTGTTCAGTTCCCCCTGCACTGAATATATCCTTTTTTGCAGAAACTCCATTGTCTTTCCAAACTTATTTTCCGGAAAAACACTCACAAACACTTGAGCATAGCGCAGATCGCGCGTCGTGTCAACCTTCATCACCGTCGCAAAAACTCCGGGAGGCAGTTCGACTTCCCGGCTGATTATTTCGGCGAGTGTTATTTTGATCAGTTCGTTGACACGATTGAGACGTGAAGACGCCATGCAAATTGTAATTAGAAATTCACAATTCGTATTTTCTATCCCAATTGCAAATTGCAAATTACAAGATTTTCTTCACCACTTCCTCATGAAAACAAACCAGCGTATCGCCTTCTTTGATCTTTGTCTCACCAACAAAAGTGATTCCGCATTCATGCCCCTGCGTCACTTCGTCGACATTGATCTTGTTTTGTTGAAGATTGTTGAGCTTTCCTCGACCCAAAACTTTTTCATCGCGCAACACCTCAACAAATTCGCCATTCTTCATTTTTCCCGAAACAACATTTCCGCCGACGATCATATCCTTCTTTCCAGTCATGAAAACAGCGAGTACTTTGAGCTTTCCAAGGTCAGTTCTCACGATTTCTTCTCCAAGCATTTCCTCCAGTCGCTTTTTGATGTCCTCAACCAGCTCATAGATGACTTTATAACTTTTGATTTCGACTTTGCTCATTTCCGCGAGACGCTTGGCAACCGTTGTCGGCTGAATATTGAAACCGAAAACGACCGCTCCTGAAGTTTGCCCGAGCTTCACGTCCGATTCGGTGATATCGCCCACTCCCTGGTGAATATAGTTGATCGCAACTTCATCTGATTTGATCGCTCCCAAAATTTGTCCGATCGCTTCAAGTGAACCCTGCACATCTGTTTTAATAACGACATTCAGTTTTTTCACATTTTGATCTTCGATGCTTTTCCCAAGTTGCTGAGCATCAAATCTCTTCACTCCGCCAAACTCATTTGACTGCATTTCCTTTTGCGACATTTTTGCCGACTTCAGATCGGCGACTCCCTGCAGAACATCATTCACAATCGGCGATTGATGCAACCCGATCACAGTCACCGGCATCGATGGACCAGCTTCTTTGATCTGGCGGCCCTTGAAATCTTCAAGCCTTCTCACTCTTCCCATAACAGAGCCAGCCAAAATATCCTGACCCTCTTTCAATGTCCCCGTCCTCACAAGCACTGTCGCCATATTTCCTTTTTTCGGATCAAGATGCGACTCGATCACCACTCCGAGCGGAAGCCTTCTGTCGTCCGCTTTGAGATCTTCGACCTCGGCGACCAAAAGCACCATATCAAGAAGTTCATCGATCCCAAGATTTTGTTTTGCGGAAACTTCTGCGGCCACAACATTTCCGCCCCAATCTTCAATGACAATTTCCCGATCAGCAAGCTCTTGTTTCACTCTCTGGATATTCGCATTGGGCTTGTCTATCTTGTTGATAGCAACCACCATTGGGATCTTTTTTTCTTTGAGATATTGGATAACCTCTTCGGTTTGAGGACGCACTCCATCATCGGCCGCCACGACCAAAATCGCGATATCGGCCATACTCACGCCGCGCTCGCGCATCGCCGAAAAGGCCTCGTGTCCGGGAGTATCCACAAAAGTGACCAGTTCGCCCTTCTTTTTTACCTGATACGCGCTGATATGCTGGGTGATTCCTCCGGCTTCTTTTTCAACAACCGAAGTTTTTCGAATAGCGTCGAGAAGCGTCGTTTTTCCATGATCCACATGCCCAAGGATCGTCACCACCGGCGCGCGATGGCGCAAATTTTTTCCCGATCCTTTTTCTTTTTTGAGAATTTCGTCCAGTTGCTCAAGCGTCATTGCACCCGTTCCGGTCGCCTCAAGATCTTCCTCAGTTTCAAATCCCAGATCCGAAGCAATGACCGCCGCCGTATCATAGTCGATCTCATCGTTGATTGTTGCCAGAATTTTGTTCTTCATCAGCTCCTTGATCACATCCGAAACTCCCACGCTCAAAAGTTCCGAGAATTTCTTCACGGTCACCAAAGATGGAATTTTCACTTTTATCTTTTCGGCTTCTTCCATAGATATTTTTATGCTTTTTGAGAAATTGTTTCCGCGCCCGCTGTCGCTTTTTTGATAGCTTCCTGCTCTTCTTCTGTGAGAGGATGTTTCAACGCTTTTCCTTTTTCAACCGGCTTTGCATAAACCCGGTTTCCCTCGCGAGTATGAAGTCCTGAAATCACAAACCCGGAATTTTCCCCGTTGAGAAGCGCGATAGCAAAACTCTGATCACCTCCAAGATCTTTGAACGGGTTGAATCTGACCATTCCGACCTTATGCACCGAACGGCCGGCCAGATCGTGGATCCGATTTGATATTCCATAAAGATCCTGGATATCCCGATCAAGTTCTTTGAGATTTTTTCCCTGATCAAGAATCACTTTTTCAAGATCCGTTCCGTTTTTTCCGGAAAACAACTGCTCTTGATTTTTTTGCACCCGGTTCACACTGATCTGCAAAAATATATTCCAGATCAAAAGCGCAATCGCGACAATTGTCGCTCCAATCACGCTGATTCCCAAATTTTCTTGAATTATGCTCAACATAAGCCTTGTCTTAGGTTAGCAGTGAAACAGCGAAATGTAAAGAAAATCACCCCGAGTGGGGTGTTTTTCGTGAAACATATTCGGAAGCGGGAGGATTCGAACCTCCGGTGCCATTGCTGACACGGCAGTTTTCGAAACTGCTGCTTTCGTCCACTCAGCCACGCTTCCAATTTTTCTGTGGACAATGGAGGACTCGAACCTCCGACCTCTACAGTGTGAATGTAGCGCTCTAACCAGCTGAGCTAATTGTCCATAATATTATATTATGATGCGCTCCCCGCCCGTACCGAACGGTACGTTCGGGCGGGTAACCAACTGAGCTAATTGTCCGTATAAATATAATTTTGTGGACCTGGGGAGAATCGAACTCCCGTCTCAGCAATGCGAATGCCGTGTACTACCACTATACTACAGGCCCATAATCGAAAATTTTCAATTTCTAATTTTCAATTTTCAAACAATGACTAAATTTCCAAATTTTTCAATCTCTCAATCTCGCCATTCAACAACTTGCTGTCCTCACCATATTCCCCCGAGTGCATATTCGATCCGTCATAACTCGCCGCTTTGTGGTCGATGTGAAAATTCACCTGAAATTTGTAATCGACGATCTTCACAAAAAGATGGAATCGCGGAAACGACTGGTCGGTGAGCTTTCGCACAAACGCCATCTCCGAACCTTCCTGTTTTTGGAAAACATACCCCGCCCGGCGAAAAAAATTCGCCACGCTCGCCTTTGGATTTTCGATTATAAATTTCATAACTTGTATTTCAAATAATGCCTTTTCGGTTTTGACTCTCGAGAAATTACTTCCAGCCACGATGGATCGACTTCGGATACACGCCTTACTGTATCTTTATCGAAACATAGCGGATCGACGACTCTTGATTTGCAAATAACTTCAACATCAAAATCATCAGAATTATTCTCGAAATATTTTTTGTCACTCATTCTCATCCATAGTTTCTCCAAAATTTTGTCTTCTCTCAAATTATTGTTTATTTTTTCAATAACCTCCTTATCAGTCAAATATAAGATCTTCTCTTGTATATAGTTTTTGTCCAAGGCATATTTCAAATAGTCAGCAACCGCTTGAAACATTATCGCCGTTGAAAAACCGGAATAATATACTCTGTTTAATTTTTCAAAAAGATCGGCATATCGCCTCGCAAATTGATAATTCGAAAAAACCCACTTGTTGTCAATAATTTTCAAACTGCTAAGAATTTCCTGCGCCTCTTTTTGGCTAATTTCATCAAAAAGAACTGCCGTCCGAAGGGAATAGTCAATTCTGTCCGCGCAAAGATCAGGCAAATCTTTTTCTTTCAGGGGAAAATTGCTGTCATCGAGAATGTACCCCAAATCAATTCCGTACTTCTTTAATATTTCGGGAATATCCGTTTTGGAAATATATTCCTCGTGAAAACTATCTTGGTGAGACTGCTTTTCCGGCGATCCCTGCTTCAATACATAATCTATCGTATGCGAAAACGCAGAATGGGAAACATCATGGATAAGTCCGGCAATTTTTTCTTCTCTTAATGCCCCAAAATCTCCGAGCAAGGAATACACGCCGATTGAATGAGCAAATCGCGAGTGATCGAATTTCCCCATAGGAAAATTTTCTTTTTCCCAAAGAGGCGGCCAGCCCGCTTGATCAATTCCCTTGAGTCTTTGAAAAGAGTTCGAATTGATAATTTCAAGCGCGAGCGGGTCACTAATCTCTTTATTCCCATATATTCTGTCTTCAACAGCCAAAATATCTTTCATTTTTTCCAAATCTCTTTCCATAACTTTGGGTCGGGCTGGAGGGAGTCGAACCCTCTGTCTCACGAACCCGAATCGCGCGTGTTGCCGATACACTACAGCCCGCTTGCCCCGCACTTGTCGCGAAACGACATAGTGCTGGGGTTATATTATTTCTTCGCA
>JBAZRT010000025.1:0-12048 GCA_041662765.1 Parcubacteria group bacterium | reverse complement strand
CGATCATGCTTTTTCCGGGAATGATCGCCAATTTTTTCGTGAATTCAAGTAGCGCGGCGGTTGCAAGTGTTGCGATGAGTGTCGCCAATCTTTTCAAAAATCAGCTTTTCTATGGCTCGGTATATTTCATTTTGGTTGTTGCCTTCACATACTTTTATACCGCGGTTACTTTTGATCCGCACCAAATTTCGGAAAATCTTCAAAAGCAGGGTGGTTTCGTTCCCGGTATCCGTCCCGGACAGAATACATCCGAATATCTTGCCCGAGTGCTCAACCGCATCACTCTTGCGGGAGCTCTTTTCTTGGGGCTCATCGCCGTTTTGCCGTTCATCGTGCAAGGTATCACGAACATCCAGTCGCTCACCATCGGTGGCACAGGACTTCTCATTGTCGTAGCGGTCGTGATCGAGATCATGAAACAGCTCGAATCGCAGATGATCATGCGCGATTATGAAGGCTTCTAGAGATCTCTTTTCTCGCGTTTTTTCAATGATCCAACTTTCGAAATAAATATTTTTAATAATTATGAATTTGATAGTATTGGGTCCACAGGGGTCGGGCAAAGGAACGCAAGCGGAAAAACTTGCTGAAAAGTACAATCTCGAGCATATCGATATGGGGAAATCCTTGCGTGAAGTAGCAAAGCAAAATACTCCTCTCGGGAAAGAAATATACCAGATCCAAAATGTGACAAATACTTTGGTGCCGAGCCGTATTTTGCGGGAAGTTTTGCATCTCAAGATAGGCTCTCTTCCGAGAGAGCAGGGGATATTATTTGAAGGTGTTCCGCGAACATCCGATCAGCAGGGATATCTCGAAGAAGAGATCAGTAGCTCAGGTCGCAGAATCAACTCCGTGATCTTCATCAATATTCCTGAAGAAGAAACAGTCAAAAGAATTTCCAAGCGCTGGACTTGCAAAAAAGGGCATCCACTCATTATGGGAGTTGATATCCAAAGCGAGAAGGACAAGTGTCCAACTGATGGAACGGAAATATTTCAACGAACCGATGATACTCCCGAAGGAATCCGGAAAAGACTCGAAGTTTATAAGAAAGAAACATTGCCGGTGATCGAAGATTTTCGAAAAAGAGATCTTCTGATCGAGATCGACGGAACGCCGAGTATTGAAGAAGTTTTTGAAAATATTCTGAAGAAACTTGATGAACGCAATATCGATTAAATCAAAAGAAGAAATTGAAATAATGCGCGCTGGCGGGCGGATTTTGGCTTCGGTTTTGCAGCGCGTGAGCGAATCTGTGAGACCGGGAACAAGTGCTGCTCAACTCGATAAGCTCGCTCGCGAGCTTATTTTTTCATCCGGCGGCCGGCCATCTTTTTTGGATTATAAACCAGGAGGATCAGGCGAAGGCTATCCCGCCGCTCTTTGCGTGTCGATCAATGACGAAATCGTCCATGGCATCCCGACTGCTGGCAAGATTATATCCGAAGGCGATATTGTGAAATTGGATTTGGGCGTTGAATATAAAAAATTGCACACGGATGCGACGGTGATGGTCGGAGTCGGGAAAATTTCACCGCTGGCGGAAAAAATTATGCGAATCACAAAAGAAAGTCTTGAGCTTGGGATCAAAGAGATCAAGCCAGGTTCGAGTCTCAATGAATATGCTCTCGCGGTTGAAGAGCATGCTCTCAAAAATGAATTTGAAATTGTGCGCGATCTCGTCGGACACGGAGTGGGATACTCTGTTCACGAACCGCCGCAGGTTTTCAACTATGCCGATCGCCGGATGAAAGAAATCATCTTGCAAGAAGGAATGACGCTTGCTCTTGAGCCCATGGTGAATGAAGGGACATTTGAAATCGTCCTTGCAAAAGACGGCTGGACATACAAAACGCGGGACGGGAAATTGAACGGGCATTGGGAGCACACGGTTGTGGTCACAAAAAATGGGTGCGAGGTGCTGACAAAAGTGTAAAAAAAGATGCCGGATAGACGACTTTTCCCGATCCAGAGTATCCAAATAGCCACTTGTGGGAATGTACCGATTTTTAATTCTATCATGATTTCAACCGAATGTCAATGACGTCGTCAAAAAACGCAAATACAAGCCATTTCCTTGGGATGGATTTCGGGAAAGCCAAGGTCGGGCTGGCGGTTGCGGACTCCGAAACGAGGATCGCTTTTTCCTTTGGAACGCTGAAAAATGGCAAGAACTTGATGAGAGATTTGGCAAATATCATCGAAAAAAAAGGGATCGAGAAGATCATAATAGGGAACGCTGGAGCAGAAACGCAAGATTTTGCAGCTGCGCTCAAAAAGAGGCTAAATGTGCCGATTGAATTTCAAAACGAAATGTTTTCCACCCAGCAGGCCGAGCGAAATCTCATCGAAAAAGGCGCGAAGAAGATCAAGAGATTTGACGATCAGGAAGCGGCCAGGATCATCTTGCAAAGCTGGTTGGATAAAAAAGGATAATATGATAAAATAATGCTATAAGTTTTCAATTTTTTGTCATGCCCGAAACAAAAACAAAACCCTATCTCTCCGTTATAATCCCTGCCTACAATGAAGGCGGGCGGAAAGGAAAAGAGCTCAGAAAAAATATGAGCGACATTGCCAAATATCTTGGAAAAAAAGAGATAAGCTATGAAGTGGTTGCCGTGAGCGACGGATCAAAGGACAACACTGCTGAGGTCTTTCGTGAATTTTCCGGAATGATCAAAAAACTGGTTGTGATCGACCGAAAAAGAAATCGCGGAAAATGGTATTCGGTCCGGGAAGGATATATGAAGGCCAAGGGAGAATATCGCTTACTTACCGATGCGGACGGAGCAACAGCAATTGATAATTTGAAAGACTTCTGGCCGCTGATGGAAAAGGGAGAGGATATCATCATTGGTTCGCGCGACCTCAAGGCTGCCAAAATTATGAAACATCAGCCAAGATGGAAAGAGCTGATGGGAGACGCCGGAAATCTTCTCATACAATTTCTGATGGGACTTCGCGGGATTGACGATACGCAGTGCGGGTTCAAAGTATTTTCCGAAAAAGCGGTGGAAGATATTGTTCCGCAGATGAAAGTTGATCGTTGGGGCGGGGATTTTGAGATGCTGATGCTGGCGAAGAAAAAAGGGTACAAGATCAATGAAATTCCAGTTGTCTGGGTGGATGCGGGGCAGAGTCTTGTCGGCGTGAAGGGGTATATTCGGACGCTCACGGAATTGTTCCAGGTGAAGTGGAGAATGATCACGGGGCAGTATAAATATTGAGCACAGAAGCAAAAAGAGCATAAAAAAATACCAAATACAAAAAAGTGGAGGAAAAAAAAGAACCTGCCCGAAATGAATTCCATTCAGGCGGGAAAAATAAAACTGAAAAAAAACCGCAGGTTTCCCAATTGCGCCAAGACCTGATCACCGGAGACTGGGTTGTGATCGCGCTCGGGCGAGGGAAAAGGCCGGGCGAATTTGCGAAAAAGCGCGAACCTTATCCGCCTCTCACGGGAGAGTGTCCATTTTGTTTTCCGGAAGGGACAGGACAAGAAAAAGATGCGCTTGTATACCGGCGGACCGACGGAGATTGGAGTCTTCGCGTATTTCCCAACAAATATCCGGCTTTTTCTCGGGCAAAGGCGGCAAAGCATTTTGAGGAAGGGCCGTATTTCGGGATGGATGGAGTTGGATATCATGAGCTCATCGTCACACGTGACCATACCCGCCAGATCGCCCTTCTTGATCCGGTGGAAGTGGCGGAGATCATGGATGCCTATCAAAATAGATATATTGACCTGATGAGCAAGAAGTCCGTCAACTATATCGAAATTTTTCACAATCACGGAAAAGAAGCGGGAGCCTCGATCGAGCATCCCCATTCCCAATTGATGGCGATCCCTGTTGTTTCCCCGGGAGTGAAAATGGAGCTCGATGGAGCGGAAAACTATCACAAATCAAACCGGAAATGCGTTTATTGCGCGATTGCCGGGTGGGAGCTTGAAAGCAAAAAAAGATTGATTTTTGAAAACGATAATTTTTTGGCCTTTTGCCCATACTCGTCGCGAGCTGCATTCGAGGTTTGGGTGATGCCAAAAATCCACAAGCCGTATTTTGAAAGAATCAACAACGAGGAAAAAATAGATTTGGGCGAGGCGTTGCAAAAATCGATCGGGGCGATTTGGAAAACACTTGAAGATCCGGCCTACAATTTTTATATCCACACTTCGCCTTGCGACGGAAAAGATTATCCGCACTATCACTGGCATATCGAAATTTTGCCTCATACGGCGACTTGGGCGGGATTCGAGTTGTCCACAGGCATAGAAATTTCAACGATCGAACCGGAGCGAGCAGCGGAGGAGTTAAGAAAAAATATCTAAAATGTTTCATTTCGACTATTCAACCTGGTTCTCCAATTTTTCTCCCGAGCTTGCGACGTTTTTGATCGCAATGGTTCCTATCAGCGAGCTTCGGGCGGCGATTCCGATTGGAATAAAAATTTATCATCTTTCCATCTGGTCGGCTTATCTCTGGTCGGTTTTGGGCAACCTGTTGCCGATGATCCTGATAGTTTTGATCTTGCAGCCGGTCGCGGATTTTTTGTCCCGCCATTTTCGGATATTCCACAAATTTTTCGAATGGCTATTTGAGCATACCCGGAAAAGAGGGGAGAAAAAATTTGAGAAATGGGGAGAAGCGGCCGTATTTATTCTCACGGCTACGCCCATTCCGCTTCTTGGCGGATGGACAGGACCTCTCGCAGCATTTGTGTTCAATGTCAAACTGAAAAAATCAATCCCGCTTGTTATTTTGGGGTGTATGACGGCAGGGGTGATCGTGACAGTGCTAACTTTGTGGCTTTAGGATATTCTTATGAATAAAAAAATTGTCGTTGGAAATTTGAAGATGAATCCCGCCTCGCTCATTGAATTTGACCGCTATTTGGATATACTGGAAAAAGAGCTCAAAAACAAAGACTTTGAAAAAACGGAAATTGTCGTCTGTCCGCCAATAACATATCTCCAAAAATTGCTGGATCGAAAATTCAAAAACATCAAAGCCGGCGTGCAGGATATTTTTTGGGAATATCAAGGGGCATACACAGGGGAATATTCGGCGGGAATGGTGAAAAGCGTCGGTGCGAGCTTCGTGATCGTTGGACACAGCGAACGGCGGAAATATTTTGGGGAAAACGAAGAAACCATTAATCTTAAACTGAAAGCGATTCTCAAAAGCGGGCTTTCTGCGGTATTGTGCATCGGAGAAAGCGCGGAAGAGAGAAAAAGGGGACAAACTTCCCAAATTCTGAAAAAACAACTCAGGGGATCTTTTGCCGGGATAGGACCGGGAAAGCTGGAATATATCAGCATCGCCTATGAGCCGATTTGGGCGGTTGGGACAGACAATATTCCAACATCGGACGAAATTTTGGAAGCAAAGATAATCATCAAAAAAAATATTGCGGAATTGTTTTCGCCAAAAAGTGCGGAAAAAATGAGATTGCTTTATGGAGGCAGTGTGAAATCAAGTTGCGCGAGCGAGGTTTGTCTTGATCCGGCAATGGATGGAGTGTTGGTCGGCCGCGAGAGCCTGCAGCCGTATGAATTTATAAAGATTGCGAAGATGATAGACGAGGGTTAATTTTCAATTATCAATTCTCAATTTACAATCAATTTTCAATGACCCAATTTTCAATTTTCAAGCAGTTTGAGAATTGAAAAATTGTAAATTCAATGAAAATTGTTAATTGTAAACTGAAAATTTGCGTCAACTATGTTAGCGAGTGTAAAGGATATATTGCAGGAGGCCAAAAATAACAGGTACGCGGTCGGAGCGTTCAATACTTCGAATATGGAGATAACACAGGCGATTATCCGGGCGGCCATCAAAAAGAATACGCCCATCATCATCCAGGCAACTGCCAAAACCCTTGATTATGCGGGAGACAAAGTTATTATCCAGCTGATCAACGCGATTATTGATCAGGAATCGGCCAGTATTCCGATCGGATTCCATCTCGATCACGGAAGGAATTTTGATACCTGCGTCCGGGCGATCGAAATGGGCATGAAATCAGTGATGATGGACGCCTCGCACTATGAATTGCATGAAAATATGGCTATGACGAAAAGAGTTGTTGATTATGCGCATCCAAAGGGCGTCATAGTCCAGGCCGAACTGGGGAAAGTTGCGTATCTTGCCGAAATGGAATCAAATCCGGATTGGGACAAACTTATGACAGACCCCTTGGAGGCAAAATGGCTCATTGAGGAAACAGGCGCGGATGCTTTGGCGGTGTCGATTGGAAACGCGCATGGTTTTGCAAGGGAACGGCCGGAACCGGATTGGGGGAGATTGGAGGAAATACACAAGCTTATTCCTGATACCCCTCTTGTCTTGCATGGTGCAAGCGATTGGGTCAATCACAAAGTGAAAGAAGCGGTGAAGCGGGGAATTGTTTGTTTCAATATCGATACGGATATCAAAATCGCCTTCAATAGGATTGTATGCAAACTGACAAGTGATCGATGCAGTTTTGTCGATCCGAGAGAGCTGCTCGGGGAGGCCCGGGAAGCGGTGCAGAAGGTCGTTGAGGAAAAAATAGAATTGTTTCGCAACGCGTAAAACCCGCCCTCTGCGACGGGCGAGGCAAGCAAAAACAAAAAAATGCCAAAACAAATCAATCCGCAAATGCTTAGGCGGCTGAAACTTTTTTCCGAGATTTTGGGAGGAATAGTTTTTTTGATCGGCCTTTTGGCGCTCGTTGGATGGCAATTTGATCTGATGTTTTTCAAGAGAATTGTTCCCAGCTTGCCTATTATTGCTCCGAATACGGCCTTTTCCTTCTTTCTTGGCGGAATTGTTTTACTTTTGGTCGTCAGTCCGAAAACAGGAGAAAAAAGCCATTTGAAAATAATATCCTATATTTTCTCTTCATTCGTTGCTCTTGTTGGGATCTTTACCCTTCTTGAATATCTTTTTGGGATCAATCTTGGGATCGACCGTCTTCTTTTTGCCGGAGCGCAAGGAAAAACGGCGGTGAGGATGTCCCCGCAAAGCGCTTTCAATTTTTTGATGGTGAGCGTCTCGTTCCTTTTTATCGCCGGACAGGAAAAAGAAAAAATAAAAATAGGACAAATAATCATTCTTCTGGCCGGAGTTGTTTCTTTGATTTCTTTGTTTGGGTTTATCTACAGCGTTTCCAGCTTTTATACGATTGCTCCTTTCAAAGGTATGGCGGCGCATACTGCCGTGGCCTTTGTGATGATTTTTTTCGGCATCCTTTTGGCCAATCCGGAAATAGGATTCATGCGTAGGTTCGTCAGCCGGGGACTTTCCGGTCTTGCGGCGCGAAGATTGTTTTTTGTCCTTGTGTGCATGATTGTTGCGGAAGTTTTGGCGACGGTTGGCCGGAGAATAAATTTTTTCGACTATTCGTTTGAAATTCTACTTCATCTTTTCTCCATTGTGGGAGCTTTCGTCTATCTCATATTTTTTGCTTTTCGATCGCTTGATGAATTGGGAAAAATGGAAACCAGTCTTGTCAAGACGAAAGAGCTTGACCGAGCAAAAACCGAATTCGTGGGAATGGCATCACATCAACTTCGCACGCCTCTCACCGCTGTTTCTTGGTATACGGAAATGCTTATCAAAAAAGACTTCGGCGAACTCAATGAAAAACAGGCGGATTATCTCGGCGAAATATACGCCGGCAACCAGAGGATGATCGATCTGGTGGATGATCTTCTCAATACATCCCGAATTGACATGGGAACCCTCAAAATAAAGCCAGAGTTGATTGATTTGGCCAAGACAATGGAAAATGTTTTGAGTGAATTTTCGTCTCAAGTAAGCCAAAAAAATATAAGCATAGAAAAAAAGTTCAGCCGGAATCTTCCGCTTGTAAAAATAGATCCCGAACATTTGGGAATCGTGTTTCAAAATATTCTTTCAAATGCCGTGAAATATACTCCGGCAAAAGGCAAAATCATGATTGAAATAAAAAGGCAAAATTCCCATATTCTTGTGAAAATAGCGGACAATGGCTGGGGCATACCGGAGAGCCAGCAAAAAAAGATATTTACAAAACTGTTCCGGGCTGATAATGTAAGGAAGAGGGATATGGAAGGAACTGGACTTGGCCTTTATATCGCACGGGCGATCATCAAAAAATCTGGCGGGAAGATCTGGTTTGATTCAAAAGAAAACAAAGGAACTATTTTTTATATAACCCTTAAGGCATAAACATGAAAAAAACCATTCTCATCATCGAAGACGAGTTGCCGATGCTCAAAGCCTTGTCGGACAAATTCACCCTTGAAGGATTTGAAATCTTGGAAGCAAAGGACGGCGCAGAGGGATTGAAAGTCGCCGTTTCTAAAAAGCCGGATCTCATCATCCTCGATATATTCATGCCGGTGATGGATGGAAAAGTGATGTTTCAAAAATTGCGAGCGGATGAGTGGGGAAAAACAGTTCCCGTCGTTATTCTGACCAATCTCAATCCGGACGACAAAACGCTTGATGAGCTCATGAAAAACGGGCCGTCATACTATTTCATCAAATCAAAATGGAAATTGGAGGAATTGGTCTCAAAAGTGAAAAAAGAATTGGGCGCGGAATAATCTGACAGCTGGACATTCAAACGTTGAAATATTATAATTTAGCCAATCCTAACTTCTTAAAACAAAACCCATGAAACAAAAACAACAAGGTTCCGGCCTCATCTTCGCGGTGGTTCTTCTTTTTGTGATCCTTGGAATGGTCGTTACTCTTTCCAGCGTGACAATGCTTGAGACCAAGATGAACCAAAAGACCAAATCCTCCGTCGGAGCTTTCTATAACTCCGAATCCGGGGTGGAATGGGCTCTCAACCAGATCGTAAACGGGGCAGGAAACATCGATGTTGTTTTCTCCGGCATTAATGGCGCAACCGGTAAAAAGGATTGTCCTGATTTTGGAAGCGGAACAAGCCCCTGCAGCATCTATTTCCTCGATTCTGAAGGAAAAGTGATCAACAGTGCAAATGCGCAGGGAATAAGAGTCACCGATGACATTTCCAACATCAAAGCTGTCCGCAGCGTCGGAACCCAGGGAGTTGAAACTCAGCGGGCTATCGAAGCGGCGGTGGCGGCGACAGGAGGAGGGTGCTATGTGGACTATTCACTGGCCACTGGTTTGGCTGTCGGGACTTCCTGTGGTGCAGTAGGCAGATTTACCATTAGGAAATCCGCTGGTATGTTTGGCGGATGCTACTTCTCTACCGACGGCTACATTTTTCGTCCGCCGGGCAGTGGTTGCGGCGGTGCACCGAACGGTCCCACTTTTGGTGAAGCGTATGTTTGTTGTCAGAATTAACCCGACCCAACATTCAATGTTGGGTTGAAAAAATCAGCCTACAAAAAAAGCCCTTCAAGGGCTTTTCTCTTTTAGGGGTCCAACCCCTAAAATCATTTCCTTTCTTCGAGCGTAACTTTGATATCTTTCGTTTCGCCTTTGTGCAAAACTTTGAGCGTGAGAACATCGCCCACATTGTATTGGCTCAAAAGACTCACAAAAGAATGGCTGGCATCAACTTTCGTGTTGTTCACTTCAAGAATAATGTCATTTTCAACGATCCCCGCTTTGTCCGCCGGGCTTCCCGGGACAACCGCAAAATCGGTCACTTGCTGTCCGCGAACAACCAGCGCGCCGTAGTCGAACGGGAGATTGTTGTCTTTTTGGATCTGTTGGTCAATCGGAACATAGCGTACGCCGATATAGGGCTGCGAGATTTTCCCATTGCTTTTCACGCTGGCAATATCTTTTTTCACAATATCAATCGGAAGCGCAAACCCGATGTTTTCCGCGCCCTGCGCCATCGCTACGTTCACACCGATCACTTTTCCCTGAATATCAAGGAGCGGACCGCCTGAATTTCCCGGATTGATCGCCGCGTCAGTCTGGATCACCTGGCTCAAAAGTTCGGATTGGCCAAGCCCTGAACCGGCATTGACATCCCGCTTCAAACCCGAGATCACTCCTTTGCTCACTGTATTCCTGAATTCTCCCAAAGAATTTCCGATCGCGATCACAGTTTGGCCGATTTGCAAATTGGCAGAGTCCCCAAGCTCCAAGACGGGCAGACCGGCCGCTTCTATTTTCAAAATGCCAAGATCGTTCGCCGGATCGATCGCTTGAACTTTTGCATCGTATTTTTTTCCATCACTTGTCATCACGGTATAGTCCGCGCTCGCATCGGAGATCACATGCTTATTTGTCACGACCAGCCCGTCGCTCGAGGCAATGAAACCCGAACCGGCTCCAACCTCCTGTTTTTGGTCTCCGTTTTGATTTTTATTCTGATTCTGACTTGGCTGTTGCTGCTGAAAGCCAAACGGATCAAAAAAAGGATCAGAGAAAAAATCAGGCGTTTGCGGGACATTTTTGGAAATTATTATGCTGACCACCGCCGGAGAATCTTTTTTGACAGCCTGAACAACAGCCGATTCCTCGCTGGGAACGCTCACTGTCTGGCCTGACCCGGCGCTGCCCGACTGGCCAGCCGAATTCTGTCCTTTTTTCAAAAAACCCAGACTGATCTTTCCCTGCCCGATATTCGCCGCCATGAAACCAAAAAGGGCTCCGAAAAAGGATGATATCAGGAAAGAAACGACAATTACAGCTACAATAATTTTGCTGTAACTGACATTTTGTGTTTTTTTTATTTCTTCTTTGTTTTCTGTGTTTTCCATATATTGTTATGATGTAAAATCGAGAACCTAAAACAAGCTAACTAAAAACTAAAATTTTTTACATTTTAGTTTTTAGATTTAGTTTTTCGATTTTATTTTTTAGCTTTAGCTATTCCATTGAAATCGCGCTTACCGGGCAGCTTGCCACGGCTTCATCGCAATTGCATCCCGCTTTTTCGCAATCCTCGCCGATAACCTGCGATTTTCCGTCTTCAATTTTGAACATTTCGGGGCAAAGCGCCTCGCAAGTTCCGCATCCGATGCAAAGCTCCTGGTTTACTTTGGGTTTTGACATAGATTTCGCTTAATTATTACGAGATAAATTAATTATTCTTTCATTAAGCTTCCGACAAATTCACCAATCTTTTCCAGTCATCATTTACTTCTTTCTGCATTTCAGCAATCACTTTTTCGTTTCCCGACTTGAAGAGATGCTTGAACCTCCCCTGCGTTTTCAAAAACTCTTCGAGCGGTTTCGGGTTTTCGGTCGCCCAATTTATTTTATATTTTCCTTCAAAATATTCCCAGAGCGGCCAGAAATTCGTTTCGGTCGCCAGCTTTCCGATGCGGACATATTCCGAGGTCGGATATTTCCACAAATTCGTACAGGGCTGGAGCACAAGCAGAAATCGCGGACCATCCATCTCAAAGGCTTTTTTGGCTTTCATTTTGAGGTCGGGAAGATAGGCAACATTAGCCTGCGCCGCGTATTGGATGTGATGCGCAATGACGATCGACATCAAGTCTTTGCGCTTTTCCGTTTTCCCAAAACTCACTTTTCCCGCCGGAGTCGTTTCCGTGTCAGCTCCATATGGAGTCGCACCGCTTCGCTGTCCGCCCGTGTTCATATAGGCTTCGTTGTCATAGCAGACATAGAGAAAATCGTGCTGGCGTTCGAGCGCCCCGGACAAACTCTGAAGTCCGATGTCATATGTTCCACCGTCGCCCGCGAACACGACAACTTGAATTTTTTTGTCGGCTGGAATCTTGTTTCTTTTCCGCAAAGCCTTGATCGCGCCATCAATTCCCGCCGCCGTTGCTCCTCCATTTTCAAAAGCGCTGTGGATGAACGGCACTTTCCACGCCGAATAGGGATAGAGCGTCGAAGTCACTTCAAGGCATCCAGTCACGCTCACAACGATCACCGGGTCTTCCGTCGCGCCAAGCACCGTCCGCACAATCGCCGGAATCCCGCATCCGGCACATGTCGCGTGTCCGGGAGCCAATTTTTCTGTCAGTTTTTTATTCATCTTATTTCAAACCAATATATTTTATTCCTTCGACTTCATCTTTTTTCAAACCCTCAAAAACTTTCTTGATATCTTCTTTGAAAATTTCCCGGCCGCCGAGGCCATATA
>JBAZRT010000024.1:0-12471 GCA_041662765.1 Parcubacteria group bacterium | reverse complement strand
CGAGTGCTGGTTCCCGATTATCTCAAGGAGTATGCCGGTCTCAAAAAGGAAGTGGTCGTGGACGGTCTATATAATCGGCTCGAGATCTGGGACAGCGGCAAGTGGAGCGAATACAAAAAAGCCGCTGAAAAAAATACGGATGAAATAGCTGAGCAATTGGGAAAGTTGGGTATTTATTAAAATATGATACACAAATCAGTCTTGCTCGAGGAGGTCATTGAAAAGCTGAATTTGAAACCGGGAATGACGGTAGTGGATGCGACTCTGGGTGCGGGTGGCCATTCGGTTGCGATATTGAAAAGAATATTGCCAGGCGGGAAATTGATTTCGATTGACTGGGATAAGCGAGCAGTTGAAAGCCTGAAGAAGAGTCTGCAGAAAGGAATTCTTATTGCAAAAAAAGAATTGATTCGGTCGGCTCACTCCGCGCCGGTCAATATTAATAAAAAAAATGACGATCAAACTTTCTCTCACTTTGAGAAGCTAGGGAATCGCGAAGGCAAGATCGTCGGGGACTGGTGCGGGGTAACTGACAATTATGCAAACATAAAAGAGATCGTCGGGGGACTGGGGATTCAATCCGTGGACGCGGTTTTGGTCGACCTTGGTTTCAGTTCCGATCAAATAGAAAGCGCGGAAAGAGGATTCAGTTTTCTCCGAAACGGCCCGCTCGATATGCGCTACTGCCAGGATCTGCAAGAAGAAACAGCGGCTGATATTGTGAACAATCGCTCGGAGTGGGAGCTGGCTGGAATTTTCCGAGATCTCGGAGAAGAAAAATTTGCGAAAAGAATCGCGCGGGAAATTGTGAAAGCGAGAAAAATTGAGGAGATAAAAGAGACGGGGGATTTGATAAAAATTATTTCTGCGTCTGTTCCAGAAAAATACAAGCGGGGTCGGGTGCACTGCGCAACAAAGACATTTCAGGCCTTGCGGATCGAAACCAATCAGGAACTTGAAAACTTGAAAAAATTCTTGGCTCAAGCAGTTGAAGCGCTGGCTAGTAAGGGGACATTAGCCGTTATCAGCTTTCATTCGCTTGAAGACAGGATCGTCAAGAATTTCTTCAAGGATGAAGCGCAAGATTGCGTTTGTCCGCCGAATTTTCCAAAGTGCATCTGCACTCACAGGCGAAGGCTGAAAATCGTCACGAAGAAGCCGATCACCGCTTCGGAAAGGGAAATCGAAGAAAATCCGAGAGCGAGAAGCGCGAAGCTCCGAGTCGCGGAAAAAATATAATTTTAACCAAGAAAACAAAAACGAAAAGGAAAATTTTCTAAAGTAGCGGGGGGACGAAAGTCCAATGAGTCGAATTCTCACACTTACCCATTCCAACGCCGTTGGTCTTGGGGAAAGAAAACAAGCCATCAAAAGCCAGCCGGCGCGTGTCGGAAAGGTGACTTTGAATTTTTTGCTGGTTGTTTTCATCACGGCGCTGGGAATTTTCTATATTTTCGAAGTGAACAGCAATGCCACCAAGGGATATGAGATCCGTCTTCTTGAGAAAAGGGTGCAGGAGCTCAAAGACAGCCAGGAAAAACTGAAAATCCAGGAGGCGGAATCGAAGTCAATGTACAATATCGAAGAAAGAACCAAGGGTCTCAATATGGTTGCGCCCAAAGACGTGAGCTATCTTACTTTGCCCGGAAACGTAGCGATGAAATAAGCAATCAGCCAAATATCCAATTTTTCTTGAAATTTAACTCGAAGCTGGTTTTTGTAGCGAAAAAACACTCCATAAGCGAATCTATCACGTATTTTTTCGACAAAAATCAGCTTCTCAAACAAAAATTTCTGCGAAAATTTGGATTATTTGGCTTTTTAAAATATTTGCATGATCAGCAAGAAAATCAGCAAACACAAAATCAGCTCTCTCAAAACAAATTTCCGGATATATATTCTGGTTTTTTTTGTTTTGGCAGTGGCGGGAGTTATTTTTTTCCGAATGTACAATCTTCAGGTTTCGGCGCATGAATATTATCAAGGGCTGGCCTCAAATCAGCACCGAATCTATCAGGATCTCATTCCGAAGAGGGGAGAAATATATGCGAAAGACGGTAATGGATACTATCCCGTGGCGGTCAACCGGGAACTCTCGCTTGTTTTTGCTGTTCCGCGGGAAGTGGAAGATGCGAGAGTCGAGGCGCACGAATTGGCCGTCATTTTGCAGCTTGATGAGGGTGAACTGAGAGGAAAGCTTGATCAACCGGATGGTTGGTACGCGGTGATCGCGCACAAAGTTGTGGATGACAAGGCGAAAGAAATAACGTCAAAAAAATTGAAGGGGATATACTTGTCGGCGGAATCGGAGCGCTTCTATCCGGCTGGAAATTTTGCGTCCCAAGTGGTCGGATTTGTGGGATCCGACGGAGAAAAAACAATAGGGCGATACGGCTTGGAATCCTATTGGGACGAGGAACTGAAAGGTACGCCCGGAAAACTGGAGCAAGAGCGGGATACGGGAGGCCGCTGGATATCGGTCGGCGAGAAAAAAATTGTGCCGGCTCAAAACGGCGCCGATCTGTATTTAACGATCGATCATACGATACAATATCGCGCGGAAATGGCGATCAAGAAATCAGTGGAGAAATATCAGGCCGATCGGGGAAGCATAGTGATAATCAATCCGGCAACAGGCGGAGTGCTTGCCATGGCTTCGGCCCCCGATTTCAATCTGAATGTTTATTCGCAAATAGAAGATATGTCCGTGTTCGCAACTCCGGCCGTGAGCGACAATTATGAATGCGGTTCTATTTTCAAAACAATCACAATGGCGGCGGGCATTGACGCAAAGATGGTGACGCCGGACACGACATACACCGACACGGGAGCAGTGAATGAAGCCGGATACACGATAAAAAACTCCGATCTCAAGGCGAACGGCGTACAAACGATGACCCAAGTTCTGGAAAAATCCTTGAACACGGGAGCGATTTTTGTGGAAAAAGCGCTTGGCAATTTGCGATTTTTGGAATATGTGAAAAATTTTGGATTTGGGAACAAGGTGGGGATCGACACAATCGGAGAAGCGAGCGGGAATATTTCCGGTCTCAAGGAGATGAGGGACATAAACGCATTCACGGCTTCTTTCGGGCAGGGTCTTTCCGTCACGCCGATTCAGTTTGCCAGCGCCATCGCGGCGATTGCGAACGGTGGAGAATTGATGAAGCCGCATTTCGTGGAAAAAATTTCCTATGGCGATGGCCGCGAAGAAGAAGTCCAGCCGCAGAAGGTTCGAAGATCGATTTCCAAAGAGGCTAGTCTTGATATGGCGCGCATGCTTGTCAGCGTCGTGCAAAATGGCCATGGGAAAAAAGCGGGTGTGCCGGGTTATCTTGTGGCCGGAAAAACGGGAACAGCGCAGGTTCCCAAAAAAAATGGCGGAGGATACGAAGACAACCAGCATGTCGGATCATTTGCGGGATTTGCTCCGGCCTACGATCCGAAATTCGCGATGCTGGTGAAACTTGATAATCCCAGAAATGTGGAATGGGCGGAATCGAGCGCTGCGCCGACATTTGGCGAAATGGCCAAGTTTCTGCTAGATTACTATAATATCGAGCCAACGGAAGAGTATTCTCAAAAAGACGTTGATCTCTTCAACGCGACGCACGACACTTCGATATTCCAAACGCCGAAACCGGAAGAGGCTGCGCCGGAAGTTCAGCCGCAAACCGACGACAGCAAAAAGAAAGACGACAAAAAAAAGAAAAAGAATTAACCGCATTTCTCTATGAAGCCCAAAAAGATAGTCTATCTCGAAAAAATCCTGAAATATCTTGCCGTGAAGGCTTTGTGCAAGTTCAAGCCTCGCATTGTTGGTGTGACGGGATCAGTTGGCAAAACTTCGACAAAGGAAGCGATTTTTTCCGTGCTTTCGGCAAAATACAGAGTGCGTAAAAATGAAAAAAACTATAACAACGAGATCGGATTGCCTCTCACGGTTTTGGGGATCGAAAGCGGTGGCGGAAGCGTTTGGAAATGGATTTTGGTATTTTTGCGGGCGATCAATGCTGTTTTTCTTTCCTCGCGGAAAAAATATCCTGAGATTTTGGTTCTTGAGCTCGGCGCGGATCGGCCGGGAGACATCAAATATCTGGTGAATTTTTTGGAGCCTGAAGTCGGGGTTGTGACAACGGTCGGGATCAGCCACCTTGAATTTTTTCAAAACAAAAAGAATATCGCCCGCGAAAAAAGTTTTTTGGTGCGCAATCTCAAAAAAGGCGGTCTTGCGGTTTTGAATTTCGACGACGAAGATGTGCGGAAGATGGCGGAGGATATCAAGTCGGACAAAATATTCTTTGGTTTTTCAGAGGAAGCTCAAGTTCATGCGTCGGATATATTCTTCGGATATGGAAAATCAAAAGACAGCTTCGGCGGCGATATCAGCGAAATAAAGGGTATCAGTTTCAAACTCTCTTATGAAGGGACGACTCTGCCAGTACGCCTGATACGCTCGGTTGGGCGGCCGCAAATATACGCCGTGCTGGCGGCAGCAGCGGTTGGAATTCATTTCGACATGAATCTTCTCAAAATTGCCGAGGCCCTCAAAGATTTTCAGGCGCCGGCGGGAAGACTCAATTTGATCAATGGAGTGAAGAACACAGTGATCATCGAAGACAGCTACAATTCAGCTCCGCAATCGGCGATCGCGGCGCTTGAAGTTTTGGAAAAAATTGAAGCTCGGCGCAAAATCGCGGCGCTTGGAGATATGCTTGAACTTGGGGAAAAAACCGAGGAAGGACATCGCGAAGTCGGAAGAAAAGTTGCTGAAATAGTGGATGTCTTGTTTGCTGTTGGAGAAAGAGCGAAATTCATCGCCGATGAAGCGGAAAAAGCTGGACTTGACAAAGAAAAGATATTTTGCTATAGTGGTTCGTCTGAAGCTAAAGTCCCTATTCAAAATATGCTTCAGGAAGGAGATGTTATTTTGATAAAAGGCTCCCAGGGCGCGCGAATGGAAAGAATTTCCGAGGAAATCATGCGCGATCCAAAGGCTGCGGAAAAGCTGTTGCCTCGTCAAACACCAGAGTGGAAATAGGCCTTTTATAAAGTAAATATAGCCTGTGCATAAGTCGGTTTGACGCAAGTGGATAATGAGGAATACAATAGAAAGGCGTTAAACACAAATACAATCAAATAAATCGAAAGGGCTTACGGTTGTAGAAATTGAATAGGGGACAACCGTCAGCTCTTTGACAAAAACGATCCATGCGCAATTTCTTGCTGGGTCGTTTTGTGTTTTTTGGGAGGAAGACACAAAAATATTTTCAATCAAATCTTGAGTCTGATGAGAAATTTTCACTGCAAGATTTTTCACTTGGCTCAAGATGAAGGCTACCCTTTCTTTCTAGGAGGTGCCTCATGATACAAAGTAAAGATATGCAAGTTTTTTGGGGCGACTCTTTCAATCCCTGGTTTGCGGAATTGATCAAAGACCCTTATGCAATTCTGGATTCTTCTAGGGCAGGAAGAAGAAATAACCTGCCACAGAAAAAAAAGATCTCAGTGCTTGTTGTCGATTTATTCATCAGAACGAGACAACACACCGTAGCTACAGCCTAGGCTGCTACTAATTTTAAGGAGGTCGCCATGGTCGCCTTAGCCCTATTGACGGGAGATGTCAAAAATTATTCGACATTTTCCCACAAGCATCTGGGAATGATTCCTCACGCGCTACGGCGCGAAGCGGTCTCCATTCTCATGGATAGCCCGCATTACGCGGACATGCCTTTGGTGGAAAGAGCTGCTCTAGTCGCATGGAGCGCCGCCAAATTGGTAAAGAACTTTGTTTTTTAGGAGGACAAGATTTTGCAAAACCGCAAACGAAGAGCCCCGAGTCAGAACTATGACCCGGGGTCTTTTCTTATTCTATAGTGGACAAAAAGTTGAAATTTTTGTAAGTTATATGATGTTATGGCCCCATCGTCTATCGGTTAGGACATCAGGTTCTCATCCTGAAAAGAGGGGTTCGACTCCCCTTGGGGCTACGCGCAAAAATGAGGCTAATTCAGCCTTGTTTTTTTGTACCTCGGGGGATAGTTGGAACTTTTTAGCCTTGGAGATGATTTATGCTTCGCTGTCTGCTCGCTTCCACGACAGCGTTTTTTTCATTAGTGGTCCGCTCATCAGAGTCGTGACCATAGCCATAACGACAAGAGCCACAAATATTTTCTCATCTATTAGTCTGGCTTGATAGGCTGAAGTAGCGAGAATAATTCCGACTGCACCTCTGGCGTTCATTCCAAATCCCACAGCCAAAGATTCTTGGGTGTTAAGTTTGGATATTTTTGCTCCGATAAACACTCCCAAGATTTTTCCCAGAGAGGCGACACCGATAACAATGAGAGCCAAAGCAAAATCAAAGTGTTTCAAGAAATTGATTTGCAATCCGACAGCGACAAAATACAATGGTGAAAAGAAAGAAAGAACCATTTGACGCATCGCAGTGTGCATTTTATGCGGTTCGCTGTTGGAGAAAGCGATTCCCACCAAAAATGCTCCCAAAACTGCGTGAATACCGATTCTTTCAGCCAAGGTGGCGCTCAAGAGAACAAGAACCAGCGTAATGCCCAAGAATAAACTATCACCGTCATTCTTCTTTTCGCACCAAGCCGTCAGTTTTTTGGTTAATTTTTTTCCAAGGGTAATGGCAAAGACAAACATCGCCAAAATACCAAAAGCGGTAATGGCTGGGTTGATATGTTTTGCGTCAGGAGAAAAATTAGCCACGATTATGGCAAACAATATCCAACCGACAATATCGTCAATGGTGGCAGTCGCCAGAATTATGGAGCCAACCTTGCTTTTCAGAAGTCCCAAGTCAAGAAGTACTCTGGCAATCACTGGCAGAGCGGAAATGGAAAGGGCGGTGCCAACAAATAAGGGTAAAAGCCATTTGTTTTCAGCAGGCGAATAATTCCAAATTTGGGGAAAGAGGAATACAGATGCCAATCCCAAGATGAACGGAAAGGATGAACCAAAAAAACTTGCCCAAGCGATGGTTTTTCGCAGTTCCTTGATTTTGGGAAGATTGATTTCCAATCCAATAACAAACAGCAATAAAATTGCCCCTAATTTAACGAAAGCGTCCCTGGCTTGAAAAACTGAACCAGAAGAGGTGAAAATAAGTTGTTGAACATTGGGATAAAATAATCCCAAAATAGTCGGGCCCAAAACTATGCCTCCCGCAAGTTCACCGATGACCTTGGGTATTTTGAGATATTGGGCAAGGCGACCAAAGGCAATGGCAGCTAGCAAAAGGATGGCCAGTGAGAAAATAAAAAAAATTAAATCGGAGTGGGTCATTTTGATAGATTTGTGATTACCCTTTGATTATAGCACTAGTGGCCTTATTTGCCTCGTTTTTTTGCTATATGCTCTGCGCCTTTCTGGGGAGATACAGTAAAATACTCTTTCTCCGAAATACCAAGTTTTGATCCTCATATGCTCACAAGGGAGCATCCTGGCTTAGATTAATATGCCTTTGAAATACTTCCCTCAAATCTTGCCACTGCTTCAATTCCGTGATAACTTGGTTCCAACTATTGAGCAGGTGGTCTACAAAAAAAGGAAAGCCCTCGGCGAGATTCCCCGCGGAGGGCTGAAGGTCACTAATAAGTTAGCGTTGAAGGCTCCGGTATAGTCTGGCGTCGGTAATGGCGCCAGTGTTGAGGCCCATGTGCCAGGGCATGTTGAAACCGGTGAATTTGTTCAGTACGTGATTAATAAAAATTCCCTGGAACATCGAGAGGCCGTGTGCGCCAACGACGGTAGTGAAGACGCTGTCATCGTTGACATCGAAATCAGCGAAAAGGGAGCTGTGTTTGCTGAGCAGATCCATGATGTCTATTTTCTCAGCGAACCATGTTTTTATGGCAATGATTATCGGGGTGGTGATAACCCCTTCCATGCCAGGCTCCCAGCCTCGAAGGGCATACATACTGACGATGCCCTTGTAGATTGGAAAAACAGACGTTTTTTCCTTCTTCGGCTTCTGCTCTTTTTTGATGCGAGCGATTGTTTCGCAGCATTGAGGGTTGCGAGAGATTAATCTCGAGATCAGCATCTCCAGCAGAGGGAGATGCGTGTCGATCAAAGCCTGGATATGCGCGGCATATCCGGATTGCTGATCACTGGCACCTGCCTGTTCCATTTCGCCTCCAGATTTTAATATCTTGATTGTTCCGGCTGAATTGTAGAGCATTTCTTCACTCTTGTCAAGTTCAAAATTTAGCCTTATGATATGGAAAGTATGGATGCGAAAAAAGAGCTCCAAAGTTATAAAAACGTCGTAGACCGAAAACTGGCCGAATATTTTGCCAAAAAAATCAAGCAAGCAAAAGAATTGGATGCTTTAGCGGTTCAGTCGGCAAAAAATATTCGGGATCTCACGCTCGCAGGCGGAAAAAGGTTGCGAGCGGCTTTTATGTATTGGGGGTACAAGGCAGCTGGAGGCAGAGACGATGACAAGATCATCGAAGCATCGATGAGCATCGAACTTACGCATATTTTTCTCCTTATCCACGACGACATCATTGATCGCGACTCTTTCCGCCACGGGGTGCCGGCGATGCACAAAGTATACGAAAAAATGGCGAAAAGGTTTTATCTCAAAAAGGACCCGAAGCATTTTGGAAATTCAATGGCGATGATCGTCGGTGATATGGCGGCGGCGGCTGGAAACGAGATTATCTTCAACTCTCGTTTTTCGCCGGAAAAAATTCTGGAAGCCTTGGCCAAACTGCAGGATATTGTTTCTGTGACGGTTACCGGGGAAATGATGGATGTTGTCCTTGAGGCGCGAGGAAGAGCGAGTGAAGAAGAGATTCGCAAAGTTCACGAAAACAAAACTGCCAAATATACGATCGAGGGACCGCTTCACCTGGGTGCGCTTCTGGCCGGTGCGAAAGGAAAAATACTCGATGATTTGAGCGCCTATGCCGTTCCGGTTGGAATTGCTTTTCAAGTTCAGGATGACATTTTGGGTGTCTTCGGGAGCGAGGAGAAGTTGGGAAAACCGGTTTGCAGCGATCTGCGCGAAGGGAAACAGACGCTTCTCATCGTAAAGGCTCTGGAAAAAGGAAGTATTGGCGATCGAAAATTGATCAATAGACTGCTTGGAAACAAAAACGTCACAGACGAGGAGATCGAAAAATTCAGAGAAGTCTTGAAAAAAACCGGGTCACTTGCGTATTCTCAGGATCTGGCAAAAAGTTTGGTTGAAAAAGGAAAAAAGGCTCTCGAAAAATCTGCCGTTCAAAAAGACGCAAAAGATTTCATGATCGGCATCGCGGACTATATTGTGAATCGGGAAGTGTGAATGTCAGTGGGCATTAAATAGTCAATTATTGCGATGATCAAGCGAAGAAAAACCAGAAAAATCAGAATTGGCGATGTTTTTGTTGGCGGCAACGCGCCGGTGACCGTTCAGTCGATGACCAATACGAGAACGAGCGATGTCAGAGCTACGGTTTTGCAAATAAAAAAACTTGAAAAAGCCGGTTGCGAAATCATGCGGGTGGCTGTTCCGGATATGGAATCAGCAAAAAGAATTGGAAGAATCAAAGAAAAAATAAATATTCCTCTTGTGGCAGATATTCATTTCTCCCATCTTCTGGCTCTTGAAGCTATCAATCAGGGTGTTGATAAGATCAGGTTTAATCCGGGGAACATTGGATCTGTGGAAAAGGTGGAACAGGTTGTGAATGCCTGCAAAAAAAGAAAAATACCAATTCGAATCGGGATAAACGGGGGATCGCTCGAAAAAGATATTCTCGCGAAGTACAAAAATAAAGTGACGGCTGCCGGAATGGTGGAATCGGCTCTTCGGCATATTCGCATTCTTGAAAGAATGAATTTTCGGGATATCGCAGTCTCGCTCAAGGCATCAGACATTGAACGAACAGTGGAAAGCTATAAAAAATTGAGCGAAAAAGTGAATTATCCGTTGCATTTGGGAGTCACCGAGGCCGGCACAATTTTCCGGGGGACAATAATGTCTTCAATCGGGATCGGCCATCTGCTATACGAGGGAATCGGTGACACGATCCGCGTGTCTCTGACGGCTGATCCGGCCTGCGAAATGAAAGTGGCTTGGGAAATATTGAAATCTCTGGGTCTTCGAAAAAAAGGCATCACTGTGACAAGCTGTCCGACTTGCGGCAGAACAAAAATAGATCTCATAAGTCTTGCGAAAAAAGTAGAAAAACTTGTTGAAGGAATCGACAAGGATATTCATGTAGCGGTGATGGGATGCATAGTAAACGGTCCGGGAGAAGCTCGCGAAGCGGATCTCTCTGTCATCGGCGGGGAAAAAGCGGGGCTAATTTGCCGAAAAGGAAAAATTGTCAAAAAGGTAGACGAGAAAAATTTGCTCAAAGAGTTTCTGGCAGAATTGGATAAAATCAATTAAACTCAAACAAAAAGCCAATAGAATTCCGTTGTTGTGTTTTTTGGATCTATTTTATATAATGTAAACAACTTTTTGAATACTAAGAAAAAACGGGACATATCACTCCCAGTTTTCTATTTTGTATGCCTAAGCTAGAAAATATCCCTGTTCATGTTGCGATCATTCCCGATGGGAATCGCCGGTGGGCAAAAAAGAAAGGTCTCAAACCGTGGTATGGGCACGAAGAAGGCGCCAAAAATCTCGAGAAGGTTTTGCTTTCGCTTTTGGACTTGGGAGTGAAGCACGTGACCTTTTGGGGTTCGTCAATGGACAATCTGCAAAAAAGGCCTTGGATGGAAAAAAGAGCATTACTTGGTATCTATCGCCGCTATTTCGCGAAGCTTCTGGACAGCAAAGATATTCATGGTAATGAGGTCAGGATCAATGTGATCGGCCATTGGGAAGAGCAGTTTCCGGCAGCGCTCAAAAAAATCATTCACAAATGTATTCGGAAGACGGAAAAATATAAAAAGCATTTTTTGAATTTCCTTCTGGCGTATAGCGGTGATGACGAGATGGTCGAAGCGACGAACAAGATTATCCGAAATTTGAAAGGAAAAGTGAAGCATATCACCAGTGAGATGATCAAAGAACATTTGATGACACGTGATCTTCCGCCGGTTGATTTTTTGGTGCGAACCGGAGGCGAGCCACACAACAGCGCCGGCTTTATGATGTGGGATGTCGCCAATGCTCAGTTGTATTTTTCTGAGGTTCTTTGGCCGGATTTTGACGAAAAGAAAATGCGAGAATCAATCTTGGATTATGCAAAAAGAGGCAGGCGTTTTGGAAAATAATCTTCATAAAAAAATAACATGAAAAAATTTATTGTCATCCTGTTGCTGCTGGTTCCTTTCCTGAGTTTTGCCCAAGAGTCTCCGGCTAAAAAGAAGGCCTATTATTTCTATGGCGATTCTTGTCCGCATTGTAAAAATGTGGATGAATATTTTCAGGCGAACGGTATATACGAAAAATATGATATAACGAAGCTTGAGTTTTCCAATCCTTTCAATACGCGGCTGCTTTTGAAGTTCGGCGAAGCATACAATGATCCGAGCAAAGGCGCTGTGCCGGCGATCGCTTTCGGGAACAAATTCATCGTAGGAGACCAGCCGATCATCAGCAGCTTTGTGCAAGAAATCGATTCAGCAGATAATGCGAATGAGCTGCCCGATCCGGACAAAATTGCGAGTGCGAATGGCAACAATACTCCAAGCGAAAGTCAAAACAATTCAAATGTCCCGGTTGCTGCCGCAACGGGAAATAAAAAAAGCTATTTTCCCGTAGTAATAATCGCGCTCATAGTTTTGGGTACGGGGGCGTTGATATATGTAAACCGTAAAAGATCATAAATATATGGAGATGCAGTTCACAGATCAAAATTTCGAAGCAGAAGTACTCAAAAGCGACAAGCCCGTTCTTGTTGATTTTTGGGCGGTCTGGTGCGGACCTTGCCAGATGATGGGTCCGATTATCGAAGATCTTGCAAAGGAAGTGGGAGATAAATACAAAGTAGGGAAGCTGAATGTCGACGAAAATAAGGAAACCGCTTCGAAGTATGCAGTTATGTCAATTCCGACACTGATTATTTTCAAAAACGGTGAAGTTGCGAAACAGCTTGTTGGAATTCAGGCGAAGGAGAATTTGAAGGAAGAACTGGAAAAAATTAAATAATGATGGAGTCAAGGTATCCCGTTTTTCTCAAAAATTAACTCGAACCTTATTTTTCTTGCCAAAAAAATTCAATAAACTCTATGGAAAATAAAACTTACGATCTCATCATCATCGGCGCGGGGCCTGCAGGTCTAGCTGCTTCGATATATGCTTCGCGATACAAAGTCGATCATCTTGTGATCGGAAAAGAGCCGGGAGGCCAAGCGGTCGAGGCGCACAATATTGAAAATTGGCCGGGAACGGCTTCCATTTCCGGATTTGAACTCACGCAAAAAATGCGCGAGCACGCCGAGAAATTGGGAGGAAAAATAGTCATGGAGTCTGTTTCGGATATAGCGAAAGCG
>JBAZRT010000023.1:0-12521 GCA_041662765.1 Parcubacteria group bacterium | reverse complement strand
GATATATCGGCTATGAGGAAGGCGGACAACTCACAGAAAAAGTGCGCCGCCGCCCATACAGCCTGATTCTTTTCGATGAAATTGAGAAAGCTCATCCGGAGGTCTTCAACATCCTTCTTCAGATCCTCGATGATGGAAGGCTGACGGATGCGAAGGGTCGGATGGTCAATTTCAAGAATACCGTTATCGTAATGACATCCAACGTTGGATCTGATATAATCTATAAAATGCAGGAAATCGGGTTCAAGGAAGAGAAGCGGAAGGAATTCGTCCTCAAAGAAGAGGAGATGAAAGAAAGAGTTCTTGGGTCTTTGCGCGAAAAATTCAAGCCGGAATTTTTAAATCGCGTGGATGAGATCATCATTTTTCATCCTCTCGGAATGGATCAGATCAAAAGTATTGTTGATCTGCAGCTTAGTTTGGTGAAAAAAAGACTTGCCGAAAAAAGCATCAGACTCGAAATCACTCCGGCGGCGAAAGAATTGCTGGCGCACGAGGGGTTTGATCCGGTTTTTGGAGCGAGGCCGCTCAAGAGAGCGATTCAGAATCTGGTCCTCGATGAATTGGCGCTTCGGATCGTCGAAGGAAATATCAAAGATGGAAGCAAAGTGAAGATTGATGCCCAGGGAGGGAAAATTGTCATAAAATAAATTATGTTTCTTCGTATCAACATTCTATTCCTTTCACTTTTTTTCGCACTGAATCTCTGGCTTTCGGTAAATTCTGTGGGCTATGCCGGCTGGTTTGGAATTATTTTTTCATTGGCGCTCGTGATTGCCGTCAGGATCATTGCAAAACGCTGGAAGTTCACGGTTCTGCCGGCAGTTTTGATTCTTGGATCAGTGCTTCTCTTGTCTCTCATTGATCCTGTTTTCGAAATGAACTTGTTCATTGCGTTTTCTTCCCTGGCTTTCTATCTCACTGTGCTGGCCGGCTGGCGTCTCCAGCAATATGAAAAGGATGAAACTGCCAAGGCTATGTATAATGTAGCTACTGTTGCCGCGCTTTTTTGCTGGTACTCGGCTGCTTTTGGCTGGTATCTGAATCCGGGCATGTCGTTTCCGATTTGGACGCTCTTGGCCGTATTCTCAGTTGTAACACTTTTTGTCTCCCTGGTCTCTTTTACTGTTAATCAAGTAGACCCGAAAAAAAGGCTTATTTATAGCATATTTTTGGTTTTTTTGGTTGCCCAAACTGCTTGGATCCAAAATTTTTGGCCGTTTGGATATTTGACAACAGGAGTTATTACTCTTATAATTTATTTTGTTGGCTGGGAGTTCATTCTCAGCTTTTTTATCAACAAACTCACTGCGAGAGCCGTATTCTTCAAAATAATCTTTTTGGCCGGATCAATGGCGCTTATTCTTTTGAGCTCAAGATGGTATCCGGTGATATGACAAATGGCAAGCTATAAATCGAAAACAGTAAAACTTATTTTTTTTGTTGTTTTTATTTTCGTTGTTTCGGGAATCAGTTCCGTGCTGTTTGATAAATATGTTTTTCCATGGATAGCAACCAACAATGTGCTTTCAAAGTACAAATTCTTCAAGAAGGGAATGGAAAATGTGATGGTGATCAACAAAACGGAACAAGTGACAGTGAGTGAAAATCAAGATATTTCCGGATATATCAACAAGTCGTCCTCCAGTGTGGTTGAAATAACCATGTCCGGAAAGGCGAGCCAAGATCAGGCGGGTCAATCCGTAAGTGGGGTTGTTGTTTCGGCGGACGGCTTGGTGGCAAGCTACGGGGACAAGTTTTTTGGCACGAAAGACGCGGCCTACAAAATTTTTATTCAAGACGGAAAATCTTTTGATGCGAAAGTTGTTTTGAATGATCCTTTTTCCAATCTGACTCTCTTGAAGATCGATGGGGCGGAAAATCTTTCAGTGGCGGAGTTCATCGCTCCCGAAGATATAAAAGTAGGAATAAAAACGGCGGTTATCGGCCGGAGCGGTTTCAACGCGGAAATTTCGCTTGGACTTGGGCTCGCGAGCGAATGGGCAAAATCGTATTCGATCGGGGGAAACATCGCATCATCGGAAAAATTGCAAGGAGTGCTTTTCGTTGACCCGAGCGCGGCAGGGAACGAATGGAGCGACAATATGAAAGGCAGTGCGGCCGTTGATTATAACGGGAATGTGATCGGATTACTGGGCGAAAGAAAAGAGAGCAATGGTTCGAAATTTTTCATCGTGCCCGTCAATCATCTGCGCTATGTGATCGATCAATATTTGCGTGGAGAATCGGTCAGGAGAGCAAATCTTGGAGTTTATTATGTTGCTCTTTCCAGAGAGACAGCATATTTGGCGGAAAACAACTCTGATCGGGGGGCGCTTGTTTTCACTCCGGGCGGACAGCAAGGTCTTGCGGTCATTGTCGGCAGTTCGGCGGACAAAGCGGGAATAAAAATAGGCGATATTATTCTGAGCGTGAACGGAGACGAAGTGAATCCGGACCAGAATTTGGCATATTTGATCTCGAAATATCATCCGGGAGATACGGTGAATCTGAAATTGATCCGGGATGGGAAGGATATGGAAGTGAAAGTGGCACTTAACTAATTTTCAATTATCTTGACATTTGGCGTGAATTTGATAGAATATATTAGTAATTTTCTAGAAACCAATTATGCTTGCAGTGATAAAAACAGGCGGGAAGCAATATCTCGTCAAGAAAGGGGACAAGATCAAGATCGAAAAACTTGAAGGCGAGGTCGGAGACAAAGTTGAATTTTCCGAAGTTTTGTTTTTGGGAAATGAAAAAGAAGTAAAAGTCGGCACGCCGTTTTTGAAAGACACGAAAATAGAAGGAAAAATCTTGAAGCAGGGAAAGGCGAAGAAGGTGACGGGCGTGAAGCACAAAGCCAAGAAACGCTATAAAGTGAAGTTTGGGCACAGGCAGAATTTCACGGAAGTGGAAATTGTAAAAATATAAACAATCAAAAACAGTCCCGCTAAGCGGGACTGTTTTTTTATATCTCTTTTCTTCCTTCAATCGCTCCTCGAAGCGTCACTTCGTCCGCGTATTCAATATCTCCGCCCGTGGGAAGACCCCGCGCCAAGCGGGTTGTTTTTATATTCAATGGCCGGATAAATCTTGCCAAATATAGCGCCGTTGCTTCACCTTCGGTCGTTGGATTAGTTGCGATGATCACTTCAGCTATTTTTTCTTTTTTCAAGCGAGAAAGCAATTCTTTTATTTTCAGCTGATTGTTTTTGTCCGCCGGGGCGTTGAGTGTTCCGCCCAAAACATGATAGAGTCCCCGCATTTGCCTTGTCTTTTCGATGGAGATCACGTCCAGTGGATCTTCAACGACGCAAATGATGGAGGTGTCTCTCTTTTTGTCCTGGCAAATCGCGCACAAGCCATTTTCGGAAATGTTGAAACATTGCGCGCAGAAACCAATTTTTGTTTTCAAATCTTTCAGCGTCTCGGAGAAATCATCAAGTTTTTCTTGATCCTGTTTGAACAAATGCAAAACCAGCCGCTCGGCCATTTTGGGACCGACGGAAGGCAATGATGCGAAGTGGTCGATGAGCTTCTGAAATGATTTAGGAAACATGTTTTTTCTCAAGCGACGAAAAGCTTGTGATTGTGTCGTTAAAGTATAGATTTGCTGTTCCCAGCGGTCCGTTTCTGTGTTTTGAGACAATCACCTGAATGACATTTTTGTTTGGCGTGTCCGGTTTTTCGCGGTCTTCGCGATAGAGAAACATCACGACGTCGGCGTCTTGCTCGATCGAGCCTGATTCGCGAAGGTCGGAAAGCTTTGGAACTTGAGGGCTGCGGCTTTCCACGCTGCGGTTGAGCTGGGAAAGCGCGATGACGGGAATATTCAACTCGCGTGCAAGTCCCTTGAGAGATCTTGAAATTTCCGAAACCTCTTGGACGCGGTTGTCAGTTGAACGGCCCTGCATAAGCTGGAGATAGTCGATGATGATCATTCCGAGATTGTGTTCGGCTTGAAGGCGTCTTGCGAGAGTTCTCATCTCCATTACATTGGCGCTGGCTGTGTCGTCAATGAATATTGGCGCTTCAGAAAGAACGCCCATTGCTTCGCCGATTTTGGCGAAATCATCGTCATCTGCGGAACTTTTGAGTTGGCCGGTTCTGATTCGCCAGGCGTCGACGCGACCCTCCGCAGAAAGCATACGGTCAACGAGCTGGTCGGATGACATTTCGAGAGAGAATATTCCAACCGGAATTTTTTTCTTTACGGCCACGTTGCGGGCGATGTCAAGCGCAAGAGCGGTTTTTCCGATCGAAGGACGGGCGGCCAGGATCACAAGGTCAGATTTTTGAAATCCGGCGAGAATATTGTCGAGATCAGGAAATCCGGAAGGAACTCCGCGCAGATCTTTGTCGCCCTTATGGAGCTCGTCGATGCGGTTGAATGCCGACTCAAGATATGTTTTGATCGGAACAAAATCAGCCTTCACATATTTTTGCGAAACTTGGAACAATTTTTGCTCGGCCTCATCAAGAACTTTTTCCACGTCTTCAGCTTCTTCGTATCCAAGTTCAACAATATCCGACGCGGCGGTGATCAGTTTTCGCAGCAAAGATTTTTTTTGGACGACTTTCGCGTAATGGACGACATTGGACGCGGTCGGGACAGCGTTCACAAGTTCGGTGAGATAGCTGGCTCCGCCGATCTTTTCCAGCTGTTTTTTTTCGTCGAGCTTGTTGGACAGCGAAAGAACGTCGATCGGCTCACGATCTTCGTACAGTTCGAGCATCGTTTCATAGACAAGTCTGTTCGCGTCTTTGTAAAAATTGTCCGGATGCACCAAATCGGCGATCTTTATGATCGCGTCTTTGTCGAGCATGAGGGATCCCAACACTGACATCTCTGCCTCGATATTCTGCGGAGGGATACGCGCCTCTCCGAGATTGAATTTTGTCGGTTTTTTCTTGGTTGGCATTGTCAGGGTATTATATCAACGGTCAACACAAAAAGCAATCAGCAGCGCTGGTAACTTGTTGATAAGTTTTTGTGTTATTTACCAATTAGAAAGAAGAATTGTCGTTCGACGAATTGTTATCGGTCGTGTTGTCTACTTCGCGGTCGAGGTCCGCCATTTTTTGCTGCTGATCCGGATCGTCAAGCGGGCGTTCTTTGGCGTCGCCTTTCCAAGTTTGTCCTCCCGTTTTCACCACCCCTGCTTTCTTCAAGAAGTCGAAGAATCCCATACGATTGTTCTCAAAAATTATTTTTTCTTTAATTTATAGCTATCGCCCAAATCTTCGATCAAGTATCCCATTTTTTCAATTTCTTTTCGCAGTTCGTCGGATTTTTGAAAATCTTTGTTTTTTCGGGTTTCCTGGCGTGCATCGGCAAGGGCGCTTACTTCTTCCGGTATATTGGTCTCTTTTTCTGAAAATGTCAGTCCAAAAACTTTGTTCATTTTTTCAAAATTTGCTAGTATTTTTTTTGCAACATCCGCGGATAAATTATTTTCAGAGATTTGTTTGTTTGTTTCGGTGATGAGCTCATAGAGATATGACAGGGAGAGGGGAGTATTGAGGTCGTCGTTCATAGCGGACGCAAACATTTTTAGGGATCCGACCCCTAAATCCCCTAAATCGCTTTTAGGGGTCGGATCCCTAAAAGCCACGACTTCTTGCAATTTTTTTATCCATTCCGCGATTCGTTCATAGTTGACTTTCGCCTGTTTGAGCGCTAGCCAGGAAAAATCAACATTCTTCCGATAATGAGAAGAAAGGAAGAGTAAGCGCAGGTGCATTGGATCAAATTTTTTATCCTTTATATCCTGAAGTCTATAGAAATTTCCTTTTGACTTGGACATTTTCGCGCCGTCGACAAGCAGGTGCCGCAAATGGATCCAATAATGCACGAATTTTTTGCCGGTGGCGCCTTCGGATTGGACAATTTCGGCTTCGTGATGGGGAAAAATATTGTCTTCCGCGCCGGAATGGATATCGATGGTGTTTCCTAGATATTCGATGCTCATCGCGCTGCATTCGATATGCCAGCCGGGATAACCTCGCGACCAGGGCGAATCCCACTGCAGGATGTGGTTTGGATCAGCTTTCAGCCACAAGGCGAAATCCCAAGGATGCTTTTTGTCCGGATGCTGCTCAAGGCGGGCGCCGACTTTCAAGTTTTCAAGCGTATTGCCGGAAAGCTTTCCATAATCCGGAAAACTTGTGACGTCATAGAAAACATTTCCATTTTTTTCATAGGCATGGCCTTTTTCGATCAGGTTTTCGATCATTTTGATCATCTGCGGAACGTGAGCCGTCGCCCGAGGGAAGTAGTGTGCGGGAAGAATATTCATTTCTTTTTCGTCGCTGCGAAATGATTCTTCAAAAAATTTTGTGATCTCGGTGGGAGTTTTCTTTTCCGCCAATGCCTTTTTCAGTATTTTGTCTTCGCCTGTGTCTCCTTGCGCAATATCATCATCCGTCAGGTGTCCTACGTCTGTAATATTCTTGATATGCCTAACCTCGTATCCTGAATATTCCAAATAGCGCCGCAGGATATCGGCGGTGAGATAAGCCCGGATATTGCCGATATGGATATAATCGTATACGGTCGGTCCGCAGGTATAGATCGAAACTTTTCCCTTGTGAATAGGTAAAAATTTTTCTTTTGATTTTGTGAGGGTGTTGTAAAGTTTTAGCATATATTTATACTAGCCTATCTGGTCAAAAAGGGAAGTGCTCAGATATTTCTCTCCCCGATCCGGGAAAATAGTGACGATGTTGCCGGATTTGATTTTTTTGGCGATTTCAAGCGAGGCAAACATCGCCGCGCCGGATGACATTCCGCAAAAGATCCCTTCGTTTCGGGCGACTTGGCGGGCCATATCGAACGCCGCTTCAGTTTCAACCATGATTATGTCATCGAGATGATCGCGGTCATAGATCGCGGGCACAATGGCTTCTTCCATATTTTTGAGACCTTGGATATAGTGGCCTTTCACCGGTTCGGCACTGACGATCTTTATTTGTGGATTTTTTTGTTTGAGATATTTCGAAACGCCCATGAGCGTTCCCGAAGTTCCGATAGCGGCGACAAAATAGTCGATTTTCCCGTCCATCTGCTTCCAAATCTCGGCAGCCGTCGTTTCATAATGGGCCAAAATATTGTTGTTGTTCGAGAATTGGTCGGGGCAATAATATTTTTCCGGAAATTTCGCGACGAGTTCGCGTGTTTTCTGGATGGCGCCGTCCGTGCCCAGCTTTCCGTCTGTGAGAGTAATTTTCGCGCCAAAAGCGGCGATCATTTTTCGGCGCTCGACCGAAACGGCTTCGCTCATTACAATTTCAACGTCATAGCCTTTCACCGCGGCGATCATTGAAATGGCTATTCCCGTGTTTCCGGATGTTGCTTCAATAATAGTCTTGTCTTTTGTCAGTTTTTTTTCTTTTTCGGCCTGTTCAAGCATTTTGAGAGCGATTCGGTCTTTGATACTTCCGCCGGGATTGTTTCCTTCGAGTTTGGCGAAAATGTTGACGCGCTTGTTTGGATTCAACTTGTTGATCCGCACGATCGGCGTATTGCCGATGAGAGAGAGTATGCTCTGCATGATTTTTCTTTTAAAAATAAAAAACTTCCCATCCTATTCGTAAATATTCAAAAATATTCACTCAAGGACGAGAAGCTGTTCCCGTGGTTCCACCTCGGTCGTCGCAAAGCGCGACACTCAATTTGCAGCTGTTACGGGCTTACCCGCGGGGGTTTACTATTTTTAGGGGTTGGACCCCTAAAAGGTTCTTTCCCGAGCCATCCGCCGATGAGGCGGAAAACGAAGCGCACGCTTCTTCGATATGGCTTTTAGAGTTGTTAAGTGAATTTATACTAAACGAATTCTGGTGAAAGGTCAAATCCACTTCTTCACCCGAAAAATTCCAATTGTAACGATCGAGACAATCGCCATGATCCCAATCCAGATCCAAAATCCGTTTTGGTCGTGACCGAATGGGATTGGGGCGCTCATCGCTAGAATATTTGAGATCACTGTCATTGGAAGCATGACGGCCGAAAAAATGGTCAAAACCTTCATGGTGTGGTTCAGTTTATTGGAGAGAAGGGCGTCGTTCGTATCTTCGAGTGATTCAATTGTTTCTTTGGCGTTTTCGAGCGCCGACCAGACGCGGATGTTCGTGCCTACAAGGTCTTGATAATATGTTCGCAAATCGGTGTCGATCATCGGATAATTGTCTTTTGCCAATGATTCCAGAACGGATTTCTGGGGCTTGAGTGTCCGTCGGAAATTCAAAATATCGCGCTTGACGAAGGAAATCTCATGAACCATCTCTCTTTCGTTGCCTTTGAAAATTTCCTCCTCAACTTTGTCGAGATTTTTGTTGATGTGGTCGATTTTTGGAAAGCAAGATTCAAGAAGATCCTCGATGAGATAATAGAGCAAATAACCCGGCGATTGGTTCATATATTTTTCCTGCATTTTCTTGCTTCGCTGAATTCTTTGGAAAAAATCGCGCAATTGAAAAATATCCTGATCATGGCCGGTGATAAGGTGATCTTTTGTCACGACAATATCCAATTCGCTCGGATAAGTGCGGCGATTTTCTTTGTCAAAAAGAGGAATATGGAGAGTAAGATAGAGGCAGTGGCCGTATAGGCTCGCTTTTGGGCGGGCAGACGGCATTGTGAACTCTTCAATTGCCAATGGATGAAGCTTTATTTTTTTGAGAAAAAGGATCTCGTCCGCGCTTGGCTCGTTGAAATCGACCCAGGCAAGTCTTTGTGTTTGTATTTGCTTCATAAAAACTCAAAACGCAAAACTCAAAACGCAAAGTTATAACTTGAAATTCAAAACTTGTTGCGTCTTTGGCTTGGTTTTTATTTTTTAGTTCTGCTAGTATTATACCATGAAAAGAATAATCTTGAAAATAATCCGCTGGTACCAGAAATACTTCTCGCTCGATACGGGATTTTTGTCATATATATATTCCGAACGTGTTTGCCGGTATCATCCGACTTGCAGCGAATATTCTTATCAAGCGATTGAAAAATACGGGATATTGAAAGGCGGCTGGATCGGCCTCAAACGAATAGCGCGATGCCATCCATGGGCGAAAGGAGGAAACGATCCGGTGATGTGAAAGACTTGATCCCGCAATATTTCGCTATGCTCAATAGGCGGGGCAAGCAGCTATTTTGAAATATTTGACAAAATATTGAAGTAATATAAAATAGCAATTGGCACTCACACTTGACGAGTGCCAATTGAGGCGATATAATGATCATATGCTGACAAGCCGCCAAAAACGAATACTTTCCGCTGTTGTGAAGGAATTCACGGATACAGCCGTTCCCGTCGGGTCAAAACACTTGCTCAAAAAGTATGATTTTGATTTGAGCTCGGCGACGATCAGAAGTGAAATGAACGAACTGGAAGACGCGGGATTTTTGTTTCAGCCGCACACGAGCGCGGGAAGGATCCCGACGGATGAAGGATATCGATATTTTGTCGAGGAGATCATGCCGGACAAAGAACTTTCGAAAATCGACCAGAAAAAAATGCAGGCGGAGCTTTTGAAATTGAAGGCGAAAAACACCCGGCTCACCCGCACGACGGCGAAATTGCTCTCAAGTTTGAGCGGCAATTTGGCCATCAGCGGGATCAAAGACGAATTTGACGATTTTGGGATGGGCGAACTTCTCGATGAGCCGGAATTTCGGGAAATGGATGACCTGTGCCGTCTTGCGGAAACACTTGATTTCATTGACGAGCGGGTGGATCAATTGGTCGGAAAATTGAAAGACAACGAAGTGAAAATATACATCGGCAAAGAAAATCCAATCAAAGAGATTTCCAATTGTTCGATGATGGTGACGCCGTACAAGACCAAATCGGGCGAAAAGGGAATTTTGGCCCTCATCGGTCCGAAGCGAATGAAGTATGCGAAAAACAAGTCGCTTATCAACTATATGAAAAAATTGCTAGGAGGAGCGATGACAGTATTTTGTATAATGTATTTTGTATAAAGTATGACTGAAAAAAACGAAGAGAAAGAAGTGCGTTTTGGATTGCCTATTGCTCAAAAGGTTTTGTTTTATGATGAATCGCAAAAAAAGTTTTTGCTTTTGAAAATTAAAAATGAAACTGGTTTTTTTGCCAAAAAATACGGGGCATGGGAAATAGCTGGCGGTAAGATTGAACAAAAGGACGCGACTCTTGAGGACGCGCTGCAAAGAGAAGTGATGGAGGAACTTGGTCAGATTAATTACGAAATATCGTCTATTGTGAGCACGCAAGAAGTATTTTATGGCGATGGATCGAAAATAATATTTTTGAATTATCTAGCGAAATACGAGGGCGGAGAAATAAAGATAAGTGATGAACATAGTGAATATAGATGGCTGACAGCCGAAAATATAATTTCCGGGAAAGAATATGGTGATTGGATCAAGAATTTGGTTAAAAAAGCGAATATTTATCTTGAAAATCAAAATACTCTTGATTCCTGGAAGCGTTGCCAAGCTGATTTTGAGAATTATAAGAAAGATCAGATGAAACACCAGGAAGAATTTCGCAAATACGCCAAAATGGATGTGTTAGAGCAAATTTTGCCGGTTGTGGATAATTTTGAGGCATCGCTCGCGCATGTGCCGGGGCATAGCAAAGAAAACAAGTGGGTCGAGGGAATCGTATATATAAAGAAGCAGCTCGAAGATATTTTGAAAAACAATGATATTGAAGAGATCGAAGTGAAAGCAGGCGATAAATTCAATCCGGAAGTTCATGAAGCGGTTGGAGGAGATGGAAAGAAGCAGAAAGTGGCGAAAGTGATCCAAAAAGGATATAAGTTGAATGGAAGGATAATTAGAGCGGCGAAAGTGGAAGTAAGCTGAAATTTTCAATGATCAATGATCAATTTACAATCAATTTTCAATTTAAAAATTTTCAAACAGCGAAATTCGATAATTGAAAATTGAATCATTGTAAATTTGTTGAAAATTGTAAATTGGTAATTGAAAATTCATAATCATCAATAATTAATAAAATAATAAAACCATGAGTAAAATTTTAGGCATTGACTTGGGCACAACCAATAGTGCGATGGCAGTGGTTGAAGCCGGGTCGCCAAAAATCGTGGAAAACAAAGAAGGGGCAAGGACGACACCTTCAATGGTTGCGATCTCAAAATCAGGAGAAAGACTGGTCGGGCTTCTGGCGAAGCGCCAAGCCGTCACTAATCCGGAAAATACGTTATTTTCCATCAAGAGATTGATCGGACGCCGGTTTGAAGACGAAGAAGTGCAAAGAGATGTGAAATTGATGCCGTATTCAATCGTCAAAGCCAATGGCGGCGTGAAAATCAAAATGGGAGACAAAGAATATACTCCGCAGGAAATTTCAGCGATGATTCTTGGAAAGCTCAAAGCAGACGCGGAAGCAAAGCTCGGCGAAACAATTACGGAGGCGGTGATCACAGTTCCGGCCTATTTCGACGACTCGCAAAGAAAAGCGACGATCGAAGCTGGAGAGATTGCTGGCCTTACCGTGAAAAGAATCATCAATGAACCGACGGCGGCGGCTCTTGCCTATGGTTTCGACAAGAAAAAGAATGAAAAGATCGCCGTATATGATCTCGGAGGCGGAACTTTTGATATTTCCATTCTTGAAGTAGGGGATGATACGGTGGAAGTGAAGTCCACGAATGGGGACACGCATCTCGGAGGAGATGACTTTGATCAGACAATCATCAATTGGATCTTGGATGAATTCAAAAAAGACCAGGGAGTCGACCTTTCGAAAGATTCGCTGGCTCTTCAGCGCATCAAGGAAGCGGCCGAAAAAGCAAAGATCGAGCTTTCAACCGCAATGGAAACGGAGATCAATCAGCCTTTCATCACATCGGACGCGAGCGGGCCAAAGCATATGGTCATGAAACTGACGCGGGCGAAAATGGAAGAACTGATCGGAGATCTGGTTGAGAAAACTCTCGAACCCTGCAAAAAAGCTCTCGCTGACGCGAAACTTTCTGCGAGCGACATCAATGAAGTGGTGATGGTCGGTGGAATGACCAGAATGCCTTTGGTTCTTGCGACAGTTGAAAAATTTTTCGGAAAAAAACCGAATGCAACCGTCAATCCGGACGAAGTTGTAGCATTGGGCGCGGCGATCCAGGGCGGAGTTTTGAGCGGCGACGTGAAAGATGTTCTTTTGCTCGACGTGACGCCGTTGACTTTGGGAATCGAGACCATGGGAGCAGTGCGTACTCCTCTTATAAACCGCAACACGACCGTTCCAACCTCAAAATCGCAAGTATTCTCGACTGCGGCTGACAATCAGCCCAGCGTCGAAATTCACGTGCTTCAGGGCGAACGAGAAATGGCGGTCGATAACAAAACTCTCGGAAGATTTATGCTCGATGGAATTCCGCCTTCTCCGCGTGGTATTCCTCAGATCGAAGTGTCCTTTGACATCGATGCGAACGGAATCTTGAGCGTGAAGGCCAAGGATAAGGCGACTGGAAAAGAGCAGTCGATCCGCATTGAAGCTTCGAAGGGACTTTCC